>NZ_CP059208.1:311011-622023 GCF_014252055.1 Blattabacterium cuenoti | reverse complement strand
AATTTTATTTTTTAAAAATTAAATCAAAATTTTTATCTTATTAGTCTTAATTAGTTATGAAAATTAATAAAGTAATAAAGTTATTGAAAACTGTGAATACAGTCAACTTACCAAAAGTATTATATTTAACAATATTATTTTTCTAATTAATATGAAAATGTTGTTTATTTTTCAAATTCAAGATATATATGAATTTACTCACAATTTAGATTTGAAAAAATGGGGAAGCATTTCTCTTATTATTATTAGCAAAATGTTATTTTTCTCAATTTTGATAATAATTTTAGAGTTTTTTTTTAATAGGAGTGTTCGTTTTATAGGTAGAAGAATCGTAAATTCTACTCATTTTGTTTGGGATAATATATTGTATGAAAATAAAGTATTTGATAGTTTAGCCCATTTTTTCCCATTATCTATTGGGTTTATTTTGATTGAACCTGTTTTCAAAAAGCATTATACAATAATTTTATATTTAGAAAGAATATTTGATATATTATTTGTTTTAATTGTACTACAATTTCTTATTAGAGTTATAAACTCTATTATAAGAATAGCTACTAGTGAAAATAATCATCAAACGATAGCTGTTAGATCATTTTCACAATTATTAAAAATAATATCTATAGTATTTTGTTGTTTAGTCATTATTGCAATTATTACAAAAAATGATATTATAACAGTTTTAACTAGTTTAGGGGCTATAACTGCTATTGTTATATTAGTTTTTCGGGATCCCATTTTAGGATTTGTATCAGGAGTACAAATAGCAACTACTAAAATGATTAAAGTAGGAGATTGGATAGGTGTTCCTAAATATAATATAGAAGGAATAGTCATTGAAATTAACTTAACTTCAGCAAAAATAGAAAATTTTGATAAAACTATAACAAGTGTTCCAACTTATGATTTAATTTCTACTGCTGTAACTAATTATCAGATTATGCGTCAGAAAAATATACGTAGAATTAAAAGATCTATATTATTTAATATACAATCCTTCTATTTTTGTAGCTCGGAAAAACTAGAAAAATTTCAACATGTTTATTTAATTAAGAATTATATTAAAAAAATACAAAAAGAAATAGAGAATATTAACAATATAAAAAATGTAGAAGATATAAATTTAAGAAAAAGATTAACTAATATTGGTTTATTTAGACAATATGCATTAGAGTATTTACATCAGCATCCTAAAATATCTCAATCAGAAACACTGATGGTAAGATATTTAGAACCAAATCATTATGGATTACCAATAGAATTGTATTGTTTTACAAATACTTCAGAATCTATAAAATACGAACAAATACAAGCAAGTGTTTTTGATCATTTATTAACTATAGCTAAGGAATTTAATTTGGAGATTACACAAGTAACTAAAAAATAGGTTCATTAAAAAATGGTAAAATTAAGTGTAAATATTAATAAGATTGCAACGTTAAGAAATTCAAGAGGAGGAAATATTCCTAATCTTTTGCAAGTTGCAATGGATATTCAAAAATTTGGGGGACAAGGTATAACAATACATCCAAGACCTGATGAAAGACATATTACATATAAAGATGTATATGATCTTGATAAAGTGATAGAAACAGAATTGAATATAGAAGGGAATCCTACTGAAAAATTTATGGAACTAGTTTTAGATGTAAAACCAAATCAGGTAACTTTAGTTCCTGATACAGATAACGATATTACATCTAATTGTGGGTGGAATACTTTTTTACACCAAAATTTCTTAACTAAGAAAATTAACAAGTTAAAAAGAGTAGGAATCAGAACTTCTATATTTTTAGATCCAATCCCAGAAATGGTTATATATGCAAAAAAAATAGGAGCAGATGGAATTGAATTATATACAGGAGATTATTCTATTGGATTTATGAATAATCAATTGAATTGTATTAATAATTATATTAAAACAGCGGAAATTGCTCGTATGAATCAACTATTTGTTAATGCAGGACATGATTTAAATTTAGATAATTTATCTTTTTTAATTAAAAGTATTCCATACATTATGGAAATATCTATAGGACATGCTTTAATTAGTGAATCACTATATCTAGGATTAGAAAATACAATACAAAGTTATCTTAAGAGAATAAAAAAAATATATAAATGATATTGCATTCTAAAATTTTTGGAAAAGGATTTCCTGTTTTAGTTCTTCATGGTTTATTTGGAAACGGAGATAATTGGAGTTTTTTTGCTAAAATTTTTTCAAAAAATTTTCAGATACACTTATTAGATGTTAGAAATCATGGAAATAGTTTTTATTCAAATAAAATGGATTATGATCTTATATCAGAAGATATTTTTAAATATATACATTATTACAAATTGCAAAATCCTATATTATTAGGTCATTCTATGGGAGGAAGATCTGTAATGAAATTTTCAATGAAATATCCTTTTATACCTAGAAAAATTATCATTGTAGATATAAGCCCTAATGCGTATAAGAATACAGAAAACGAAAATATAATTTTTGCATTGAAAAAAGTTAATTTTAATATTATTAAAACAAGAAGAGATCTTGTTTCATTTTTAAAAACATGGATTGTCCATTTAGAGACTAGATTATTTTTTTCTAAATGCACTTATAGAAAGGAAAATGGAAAGTTATCTTTTCGTTTTTTTTTACCTGGAATAGAAAAGAATTATAAATATTTAATTCAAAATGAAATAAAAGGTGGAGTATATAATGGACCAGCTCTTTTTTTAAGAGGAGAATATTCTAATTATCTTTTACCAAGAGAATATCCTATTATAAGAAAATTATTTCCAAAATCAGAATTTTTAACTATAGATAAATCAAATCATTGGGTACATATAGATAATCCAAAATCTTTTTATGAAAAAGTAGATTTATTTTTAAAGAATTAATTAATCATAGATTATCAAAATCAAAAATTATTATGAAAATCATAAATAACTTTTTTATACAACTTGTTAAGTTGTACCAATTATCCATATCTCCTTGGATAGGAAAAAATTGTAGGTATATTCCTACCTGTTCGGAATATATGATTTTCTGTCTAAAAAAATTTCATTTTTTCAAAGCTATTTTTTTTAGTATTAAACGAATTTTTCGATGTAATCCTTGGAACAAATCAGGTTATGATCCTATTTAAATTTAAAAAATAAATTCTATTGATAATGATAATAATGTTAGGATATATTAATTGGAATCCTATTCATAAATTTACTTTATGGAATAATTTTTCTATTCATGTTTATAGTTTAATGTTTATCCTATCTTTCATGATAGGATGGTGTATTATGAAATATATTTATCAAAAAGAGAATATAGATAAAAAATATTTAGATCCTTTATTCACTTATACTTTCTTAGGAACTTTTTTAGGAGCTAGATTAGGGCAAGTTTTATTTTATGACTTTTCATATTTTTCAGATCATTTAATAGAGATTTTTTTACCTATTAAAGAAAATAATCCGAATTTTTTGTTCGGTTTTATAAAAGGTTATGAATTTATTGGTTATAGAGGATTATCTAGTCATGGAGCTACTATAGGAATTATTGTTTCTAGTTTTTTTTATGCTAGAAGAATACTTAAAAAATCTTTTATCTGGTTATGTGATAGGCTTTGTATAGCTGTATCACTATCTGCTATTTTTATACGAATTGGTAATTTTTTTAATTCTGAAATAGTAGGTAAACCTTGTAATGAAAAATTACCTTGGGCTGTCAAATTTATAAAAATGGATAAAAATTACGGAGAAATAATTCCAAGGCATCCTACACAAATTTACGAATCTATTAGTTATTTTATGATTTTTTTATTACTTTATTTTTTATATATAAATAAAAGAAATAAAATGAATAAAGGATTTTTATCAGGGATTTTTTTTATTTGTTTGTGGTCTGTTCGTTTTTTATTAGAATTTATGAAGGAGCCACAAGGTGATGAATTTTTTAGTTTTTTATTCTTTAACACTGGACAATGTCTTAGTATTCCTTTTATTATTTTTGGGGTAATACTTCTTATTAAGGATAATAAAATGATTTTTTCATCATGAGTAGAGTGTATACTTTATTACCAGCAATTATTTTATTTATTTTAATATTTTCTTCTGAAAATATCTATTATAATAATGATAATTTTTTTTCAGATATTGGAAATTCACTAAATGTAGAATTTATTAGAGATGGAGATTTATATTTTATAGATAGAAATTCTGTTATAAAGAAAATAGAAATAGAAATAGCTAAAAAAGATTCTGAAAAAATAAATGGATTAAAATTTAGATCTTCTATTAAAGAAGATACAGGGATGTTATTTTTATTAAGAGATCAGGAAGAATATAAAATAATAAATATTAAAGGTGTTAGAAAATTTTTAGATATTATTTATATTGATGAATATAATACTATTATCTTTATAGATAAGAATGTTAATCCTATAAAAGAAATGGAAATTCCGGATTTATATCCTTCAATAGTAAAATATGTTTTAGAAATTAACGCTGGAATGGCAGAAAAATGGAAAATAAAAGAAGGATTTAGGGTAAACTATTTCTTAGATAAGAAGAATATTTAATCTAGTTAGATCGAATTTTTAAATTACAAATATCATGGTTTTTATATCTGAAAAAGCTGAAAAAAAACTTCTTTCTATCATGAAAGAAGAAGGGTTATCTCAAGATATTTCTTTTATTAGATTTGGAGTTAAAAATGGAGGATGTTCTGGGGTTTCTTATGAACTCTCTTTTGATAAAGAAAAGAAAAAAGAAGATAAATTTTTTCAACAAGAAAAAATAAAAATTTTAATAGATAAAAATAGTTTTCCGTATTTAGAAGGAATTACCTTAGAATACTCAGATGGATTAAATGGGAAAGGTTTTTATTTTAAAAATCCTAAAGCTAAACATACCTGTGGTTGCGGAAAAAGTTTTTCGTTATAAATAAACATGAAAAAAAATAACGATATACTCGATATATTTAGTAATTCTGAATATAAATATGGTTTTTATACTTCTATAGAATCTGAGAAAATTCCAGTAGGGTTAAATGAAGAAGTTATTCATAAAATAACAGAAAAAAAAGATGAACCTAAATGGATGTTAAACTGGAGGCTAGAGTCATTTAAGATATGGAAAAAAATGAAACCTCCAAAATGGGCAAATATAAAGTATAAAATACCAGATTTTCAGGGAATAAGTTATTATTCCTCTATTAAAAAAAAGATAGATTTTAATAATATAGAAAATATTGATCCAGAATTAATAGAAACATTTAAAAAATTAGGAATTACTATCCCTAGTAAAGGGGACATTTCTAGCATAGCAACAGATATTGTATTAGATTCTGTTTCTTTGACTACTACTTTTCAAGAAAAATTAGAAGAAAAAGGTATTATATTCTGTTCTATTAGTGAAGCATTAAAAAAGTGTCCAGATATAATTAAAAAATATTTAGGAACCGTTGTTTCAAAGGAAGATAATTTTTATTCTGCTCTTAATTCCGCAGTATTTTCTGATGGATCCTTTTGTTATATTCCAAAAGGGGTACGTTGTCCCATGGAACTATCAACGTATTTTCGCATTAATGAAGATAAAACTGGGCAATTTGAAAGAACTTTAATTATTGCAGATGAGGGGTCTTATCTTAGTTATTTAGAAGGATGTACTGCTCCTCAAAGAAAAGAAAATCAATTACATGCAGCAGTAGTAGAAATTATAGCACTAAAAAATTCAGAAGTAAAATACTCTACTGTACAGAATTGGTATCCTGGAAGTAAAAGTGGAGAGGGTGGGATATTTAACTTTGTTACGAAGCGTGGATTGTGTGAAGATTATGCTAAAATATCTTGGATACAAGTAGAAACAGGTTCTTCAATTACTTGGAAATATCCTTCTTGTATTTTGAAAGGTGACTTTTCTGTAGGTGAATTTTATTCTTTAGCTATGACTAAGGATTTTCAACAAGCAGACACTGGGACAAAAATGATACATATAGGAAAAAATAGTAAAAGTATTATTATATCAAAAGGAATTTCATCTGGAAATGCACAAAACAATTATAGAGGATTGGTTAAAATAACAAATACAGCAATTAATTCAAGAAATTTTTCACAATGTGATTCATTATTAATAGGAGACTATTGTGGTGCACATACTTTTCCATATATACATGTGTATAATACAAATTCTCAAATAGAACATGAAGCTACTACCTCAAAAATAGGAGAAGATCAAATTTTTTATTGTAATCAAAGAGGGATTGACACAGATAAAGCGATTTCTTTAATAGTCAATGGATTTAGTAATGAAATTATAAAAAAGCTTCCTATGGAATTTGCTGTAGAAGCACAAAAATTGTTAGAAATCTCTTTAGAAGGGTCTGTTGGATAATATTGATAATAAAACAATAAAATATGTTGATTATAAAAAATTTACATGTTTCTATAGGAGAAAAAAAAGTTATTAAAGGAATTAATTTGAATATTTCTCCTGGAGAAATTCATGTTATTATGGGACCTAATGGTTCTGGTAAAAGTACTCTTGCTTCTGTTATTGCTGGAAAAAAAGAATATAAAATTATTGAAGGAAATATTTATTTTTTAAATAAAACTTTAACAAAGTTTTCTCCAGAAAAACGTGCTCATTTAGGAATATTTCTTTCCTTCCAAAATCCTATAGAAATACAAGGAATGCCTATTATTAATTTTATGAAAACATCTATTAATGCTATTAGAAAAGCAAGAGGAAAGGAAAATATGCCTGTTAAAGAAATGATTAAAAAAATTAAAGAAAAATCTTATTTTTTGAATTTAGAAAAAGATTTTATTTATCGTTCTTTAAATGATGGATTTTCAGGTGGAGAAAAAAAACGTAATGAAATATTTCAAATGATGATGTTAAACCCATTATTTTCTATTTTGGATGAAGTCGATTCAGGTTTAGATATAGATGCTATACGGATAGTATCCAAAGTAATTGATTATTTTAAAGAAAAAAATCATTCTATTTTGGTTATAACTCATTATAAGAGATTATTAGATAATATTAATTCAAATTACATCATGCATATTTTATATGATGGAAAGATTATTCAATCTGGAAATCGTGAATTAGCTGAAAAATTGGAAAAAGAAGGGTATGATTGGATAAAAAAATTAACTAGAGTTAAATAATATATTATTAACAACTAATACTATCCACAATTTAAAATTTAATGCAATTAAAAGAGAAAATAATTTTTTTATTAAAAAATTTTTCCTACGAAAAGAATAAGAAAAAGAATTCGTATATCTATTCTTTGCAAGAAAAGGATATTTATTTTTTCAAAAAAAAAGGATTTGATAGTTTATACAAAGAAAAAGAATGTAGCTATATACATACAATTCTTAATCAAGAATATGATTTTATATCAAAAAGAAAAATAGAAAATTCAGAAGAATATAAAAAAATAAAAGAAAAAATCCCATTGAAAAGCGATAATTCTTTTTTCTGCGTTTTTGTAGATGGAATTCCAATAATTTTTTCCAAAAATAATAATGATATTATATTTTCAAATATTTGTTACCAAAAGGAAAGTTTAATTAAAGATTTTTATGGAAAATTATCATATAATAAAAAATATGATGTTTTTAATACCATTAATAACATTTTTTCAGAAGGAGCCTTTATTTATATTCCAAATAATATTTTATTAAAAAAACCTATAGAAATAGTATATGTTACTACAGGTATAGTGCAAAAATTAATGATTAATATTAGAAATTTAATTGTAGTAGGTAAAGGTTCATCTGTTAAAATTATTGAATATCATAAATATTTGAAAAAAAACTCATCATTGATAAATATTGTTAATGAAATTTATGCATTAGATAATAGTAATATTGACTATTATAAAATACAAGATAAGTTAAAAGATTCATTTGTCATAGATAATACTTTTTTTAAACAAAAGAAAAATAGTAAATGTTCTATCTATACTTTTTCTTTTCAAGGAAAAATTATTAGAAACAATTTAAAATTTTATTCTCATGGAGAAAATGCGTATTCTTATTTATATGGAGTTTCTCTTTTATCAGAAAAACAAATTATTGATAATAATACTTATATAGACCATTTATATTCAAATTCTTATAGTTATCAATTATATAAAAAAATTTTATGGGGAGAATCTCAAGGAATATTTAATGGAAAAATATTTATTAATAAATTTTTAAAAGGAATAAATGCATTTCAAAAAAATAATAATATATTACTTTCTAATAAATCATATATTTATGCAAGACCTCAGTTAGAAATTTATTCTGAGAATGTAAAATGTTCACACGGTTGTACAATAGGTAATATTCAAGAATCTGAATTATTTTATCTTCAATCAAGAGGAATTCCTGAAAAAGAAGCAAATATTTTATTATTATTGTCCTTTTTAGAAGAAATATTAAAATCTGTTGATATTTATATAAAAAAAATAATCTATGATAAAATAAAGAAAAAACTAGATAAATTAAATCTATGATATATGTTATTAGAAGAAGACATTTTAGAAATAAGAAAAAAATTTCCAATTCTAAATGAGAAAGTATATTCTCATCCTTTAGTTTATATAGATAATGCGGCAACTACTCAAAAACCATTACAGGTAATTAAAGCTATTAAAAAATATTATTATTCGATAAATTCTAATGTTCACAGAGGTATTCATTTTTTAAGTCAAAAAGCCACTTATCAAGTTGAAAATGTAAGAAATAAAATACAGAAGTTTATTCATGCTAATGAATCTTCAGAAATTATTTTTACAAAAGGAACCACAGAATCTATTAATTTAGTAGCTTCATGTATTAGTTTTTTTCTTAAAAAAGGAGATGAAATCATTATTTCTCATATGGAACATCATTCCAATATTGTTCCATGGCAAATTATATCTGAAAAGATAGGTCTTACTTTAAAAGTAATATCTATTTATGAAAATGGATTGTTGAATTTAGAAAATTTTAAATCTCTAATTTCAGAGAAAACTAAATTAGTTTCTATAAGCCATATATCCAACGTTTTAGGAATAATTAATCCAATTAAATGGATTATAAATTTATCTCACAAATATGGATCTTTAGTTTTAATAGATGGAGCGCAAGCTATTTCAAATTTTGATATAAATATGCAAGATTTAAATGTCGATTTTTACGTTTTTTCTGCGCACAAAATGTATGGACCAACTGGAATTGGTGTATTATACGGGAAAAAAAAAATATTAGAAACTTTTCCTCCTTATCAATTTGGTGGAGAAATGATTGAAAATGTAAGTTTTAAAAAAACGACTTATTCAAAGTTACCATTTAAATTTGAAGCAGGAACACCCAATATAGAAGGAATTATTGTGTGGGGTGCTGCTATAGATTTTGTGACAGAAATAGGGGTATCAAATATTCAATATTATAAAGAAAAATTAGTAAAATATGCTATAAAACGTTTAGGATCTATAAACGGAATAAAATTATATGGAGATAATACTAAAAATTCTGGTATTATTTCTTTTAATTTGAATAGTTTTCATCCTTTTGATGTAGGAAGTATTTTAGACCGTTTAGGTATTGCTGTTCGTACAGGTCATTTATGTGCTCAACCATTAATGAATTTTTTTGGAGTTACGGGAATGGTTCGTGCTAGTTTTTCTATTTACAATACTTTTGAAGAAATAGATTATTTATTTGAATCTATTTTAAAAACCATAAATATTATTAATAAATAAATATTAAAATGAATTATGCTATCGTTAATATACAAGGAAAACAATTTAAACTTTTTGAAAAAAAATATTCTTATGTTCCTAAAATTATTGTAGAAGAAGGAAAAAAGATTATCTTAAATAAAGTTTTATTTTTTTCTTCAGAAAAAGAATCATATTTAGGGACACCTTTTTTAAACAATATTATTATAGAAGTAGAAATATTACAACATTTAAAAGGAAAAAAAATTATTGTTTTTAAAAAAAAAAGAAGGAAAGGGTATAAAGTAAAAAAAGGTGTCAGACCTCATTTTACGAAAATAAAAGTAATTTCATTTATTAAAAAATAAAAAAATGGCTCACAAAAAAGGTTCAGGAAGTTCTAGAAATGGAAGAGATTCAATAGGTAGAAGATTAGGTGTTAAAATATATGGAAATCAGTATGCTAGTTCAGGAAATATAATAATTCGTCAAAGGGGGACTAAACACCATCCTGGTATAAATGTGGGAATAGGGAAAGATCATACTATATATGCAATAAAATCTGGTTATGTTCGTTTTAAGAAAGTAAAAAACAATAGATCTATTGTTTCTATTGTTTTAAATGAAAATCAATAAAAAATAAATGATAATGACTGGGTAGTTCAATAGGAAAGAACAACAGTTTCCTAAACTGTAAGTTGTGGGTTCGAATCCCTCCCCGGTTACAATGGTTACAATAAATATAAAATAAAATGGTCCCAGCTGGACTTGAACCAGCGACTCCCTGATTATGAGTCAGGTGCTCTAACCAACTGAGCTATGGGACCTAAATAAATGCAATTTAATAACATTATTATTCCTATTAAAAATTTTTATCAATTTTTTTCAATTTTATGAAAGAAATTAAAAATGAAAAATTATCTTCAATTTTATTTATAGAAATAGCAGAAATTCTTTCTGAAGAAATTCGTTATATAAAAAAAAATTTTTTAGTTACTTTAATCAAAGTAAAGATAACTTCTAATATGAATTTAATAAAAGCATATGTAAATATTTATCCTTTTATAGATAAAGAAATTATTTGTTACATACGTTCAAAATCTCTATTTTATAGAAAATTACTTTCTAAAAGACTTAGGTATCGTATAAAGAAAATACCAAAATTAGATTTTTATATTATTGATAATAACTACTAATCAAATCAAAAATCATATTGAATATAATATATTTTAACATAGCTATACGTTATCTTTTTTCCAAAAAAAGAATCAATATTGTAAATATTATTGTGGTATTATCTATTATTTCTTTTAGTATTTCTACATTTTCTTTATCTATAATTTTATTTATTTTTTCTGGTTTAGAAAATTTAAGTAAAAATTTCTTTTATAAAAATTATCCTGATATTAGTATTTCTTTTTTTGATGAAAAAAAATTATTTACAGATGATTTAATGACAAAAATTAAATTAAAATCTATAAAAGGAATAGAGAAATTTTCTAGATCTATGAAAATAAATATCATATTAGAAGACGATAATAAAAAAAAACATTTTCTTTATTTGAAAGGTATAGATCCACAATATGAAAATGTGGTAAAAAATTTTAAAAAAGTAGATCTAATAAATTTTAATAAAAATTTTAAAGAAAAAAATTATTTTCCAATATATATTGGGTTAACTTCAATGTCTCATTTTTTTCAGGGGTTACCATTATTATATGATAATTATAATAATAAAAAAATAAATAATAGTAGTGATATTTTATTTATGGAATTACCTTCTATGAAATTAATTTTTTTATTATATAAAAATGGAAAACATTTTTTTATACAAAAAAAAATATTTATAAAAGGATTATTTCATTTTGGTAAAATGAATGATTCAGGACATATATTTTGTGATATACTTGAAATACAAAATTTAATGAAAAATAAATGTTTTCAAACAATAGATATAAAAGTTAATAATAATGTTAATGTAACTAAAGTAAAGAAAAATTTAAAGGATAAATTAGGGAAAGAATTTAATATAAAATCAAGAGAAGATCAAGAAGAATCTTTTCATAAAATTGTAAAAACAGAGAAAATATTTATCTATTTTTTATTTAGTTTAATATCTTTGATTACTGCATTTAATTTATACAGTGCTATTTTTATACTTCAATTAGATAAAAAAGAACAAATTTTTTTATTATGGAGTTTTGGATATTCTAAAATAAATAAAATTTTTTTACATACAGGATTTATAATTACAGTTTTTGGTTGGTTTATTGGAATATTATTATCCTTATTTGTATCTATCTTACAGAATACATATAAAATATTTAAAATATCAGAAAATATTATTTTTCCGATAAAATTAACATCTGGAAATTTATTTTTAGTTACGTCTACTATTTTAACAATAGGAATCATTATATCTTTCCTTTCTTCAGAAAGGACGACCTATATTTTACGAAATTGATTTTTGTTATAAATAATATGTTTTTAAAGCTTCAGAAGCTTCTACATTAAAAAATACTTTTTTTGCTTCTTCCTCAAAGGATTTTATATTAGGAAATCTATTAGAATAATGTCCTAATAATAATTTTTTTACTTTAGCTTTTTTAGCTATATAAGCAGCTTGGTCTGCTGTAGAATGACCAGTATGAATAGCTCTATTTTCTTCTATTTTTAAAAAAGTAGATTCATGATATAATAAATCTACAGATTTTATCTGTTCTACTATAGGTAAATGAAATGAAGTATCTGAACAATAAGCATACGATAATATTTTAGGAGGATCAAATGTTAATTGATTATTGGGAATAATCTTTCCATCATTAGTTTTAAAATCCTGGCCTAATTTTAAATCTTTATAATTAAAAATTTGTATATCAGGTATCTTTTTAATTTCTTCTATATTTAATTTCCTCTTGCTAAGTTTTTCTTTAAAAAGAAATCCATTAGTATATATTCTATGTTTTAGAGGAATTGAAAAAACCTGTAAATTTTTATTTTCCATTATTTTTTCTAATTTATTTGATATTAATTCTACATATTTTATAGAATATTTAAGTCTTGTGTAGGACCATTTAAAATGAATGTTAATGATTTCTTTTAACCCTCTGGGTGCATAAATATTTATAGATTTTTCTCTTCCTAATAAATGAAATGTTGATAATAATCCTATTAATCCAAAATAATGATCACCATGTAAATGAGATATAAATATATCTGTAATTTTATTCAATTTTATTTTTGCTTTTCTTAATTGAACTTGTGTTCCTTCTCCACAATCGATAAGAAAATAATTACCTTTCATTTCTAGTATTTGAGATGTCGGATTAAATTTTTTTGTAGGAATTGAAGAATGACAACCTAAAATAGTCAATGAAGATTTTTTCATTATTTCTAATGATTATTTTGATTTTTTTTTTTTAAAAGAAAAATAAAACCAATGGTTACGATAAAAAAAGATATAATTAAAGTTTTCCATGAATTAACCTCTCTTTTTTGAGAAAAAATTTGTTCTTCTTTCATGAGAAAGAACATTGTAAATAGAGCAATAGCATTGTTGAACATGTGCAATAAAATACAATCTATAATAGATGATGTTATAAAATAAACAAATCCTATAAAGCTTCCAACAAAAATACCTCCAACAAATTGCCATGGATTCATATGAGTTAATCCAAATAAAAAAGAAGAAAATAAAATAGCTTTTATTGGATGTATTTTATTTTTTAACATTCCATTTAAAATTATCCCTCTAAATAGAAATTCTTCACATATAGGAGCTAGTAATACTGTTGTTGAAAAAAATGGAATTGGATTTTTAATTTCTTCTCTCAAAAAATTATCAATTTCTTTATACATTCTTCCTAAAAGAGGTCCTTTTTTTGGAACTAAAGAAGAAATAGATTCATTGATAGTCATTATACATAACATCATAAAAAATATTATAATATATATATACCATGGAGAAAGTTTCATAGAAATATCTATGATAATATTTTTCTTTTGAAATTGATAGGAAATAAATGAAAATAATAAAATAAAAGGGATAACATATGATATTGAAAAAATCATACTATCTGGTAAATTGATAAATGTCAATAGTTTTTTTAAAACTACATTGAAAAAATTTAAAGCAACAAATCCTATTATTATTAGGATAGATTCAATGTAATTTATTTTAAAATAGCTCTTCATAAATATTCAACTTTGTTATCTGTACGCAGATAAATATTTCATTGTAAATACATATTTTTTCTGAAAACTTTTCTTTATAGGAAAATTTTATCTATTTTGTTGAAATATGAAACAATCTTTCAAATTGTATTTTTTATTATTTATAATATATGTTTTTTTTTGATATAATATCTTTATTTCGTAATTATGATTCTTTGTTTAAAGATAATAGAATCAATTCTTCTAGAATTTTTAGATATGATAAATTGTTAGAATTGCTTAAAAATTATGATAATTTATATTCACAAATTGGTTTTTCTATTGAAAAAAGAAAAATTTTTAAAATAAAATGGGGAAAAGGGGATATAAAAATTTTTGTATGGTCACAAATGCATGGAAATGAAACAACAGGAACTAAGTCTATGTTTGATCTACTTCATTTTTTTTCGGAAGAAGAAAATAATGAATTAGTTAAGTTTTTAAAAAAAAATTTAACTATTTCATTTATTCCAATGTTAAACCCAGATGGTTCAGAGAAGTTTCAAAGAAGAAATGCTATAAATATTGATTTAAATAGAGATGCTATATCTCTAGAATCTCCAGAAATAAAAATATTATTCAATGAAATAAAAAAAGATAAACCACATATTTTATTTAATCTGCATGATCAGAGAATTATTTATAATGTAGGAAATTCATCTTTTAATCCAGCTATTTTATCTTTTCTTTCACCTTCTATTATAGAAGAGAATATTATTTCTATTTCTAAAAATAGAAAAATATCTATGGGACTTATCTATCTTATAGTCAATAAAATTAAGGATATTTTACCAAATATTGGATCTATAGGTAGATTTTCTGATGTTCCATATCCTACAGCCACTGGAGATCAGTTACAAAAGTTAGGATATCCTTGTATTCTTGTGGAAGCTGGGAATTTACCAAAAGATTTCCACAAAAAAATGATTAGAAAATATAATACTTTATCTATTCTTTCTGGATTTTATTATGCTGTTAAAAAAAAATCTATTATTATAGAAAATTATAAATCTTATTTTTCTATTCCAGAAAATAAAGAAAATTTATTAAAAAAAATATATAGAGGAATTAAAATTCAAAAAAAGAAAGATAAATTTACAGTAGATATAGGTTTGATGGATATAAACGAAGAAAAATTTAATAAAGAAAAAATAAACCCTATACTAAAAATAGTTGATATAGGAGATTTATCTTTTTATTTTGCTTATGAAGAGCCAATTAGTATTGGAAAAAAATTTTATGGTAAAAAAAATCAATTTCCAGAAATTGGAAATATAGAATATTTAGACTTTAATATTTTATAATTACTTCTTATAATTAGAAACAGATAATTTTTTTCTTCCTTTTTTTCTTCTTCTAGATATAATTATACGACCTGTTTTTGTACTCATTCGTTTCATAAATCCATGGATATTCACTTTTTTTCTTTTAGAAGGTTGATAGGTTCTTTTCATAAAAACTTAGAAATTTAAATTTAATTAGAATCATCATATATATATGCTATTTTCTTTTTAAGAAAACATTTTTTTTTATAGAAAAAAAAAGATAATATCAAAATACCAATAATAAATCCTGTTAAAAATAAAATAATACGTCTTATCATATTAGAACAAATTACATAAAGTTTTTATATTTTTCTAATATTTTTTATTAATCTGTTTATTTTGAATAGCATGTAATTGTTTTTCGTAAAAAAACAAATAAAACAATAAATATATTATGCTTGAAAAGCAAAAAACTATTGCAGAAAAAATTTCTTTACAAGGATTTGGATTATATACTGAAAAACAAATAACCATAACCTTTAAACCAGCTCCGGAAGATACAGGATTCATTTTTATTAGAACAGATATAAAAGAAAAAATTTGTATAAAGGCAGATTTTTCTTCTTTACTAAAAGAAAAAATAGATAAAGGAATTATCTTAGAAAAAAATGGATTGAAAATATATGCTATTGAACATGTCTTATCTGCCCTTACTGGAATGGATTTAGATAATGTAATCATAGAATTAGATAATAGAGAACCCCCGGTATTAGATGGTTCTTCTAAATTTTTTGTAGAAGCTGTTGAAAAAGCAGGAATTATAGAACAAAATGCAATAAGGAAATATTATACTATAAAAGATAGTATTTATTACGAGAATAAAAAAACAGGAGGAGAAATTATTGCTCTACCTTATAATAATTTTGAAATCATGATTGTTATTGATTCAAAATTTTTTGTACAAAATGCTATCTTAAAAAATTTAAACCAATTCAAAAAAAAAATAGCAAATTCAAATAATTTTTGTTTTCTTTTCAAAGAAAAAACTAAAGGAACAATAAATTCTTTTTCTAAAGAAGATAAAAAAATGAAAATTATTGAAAATAAGATGAGATCTTCTTTTATTTCTATCTTTTCTAGCAATGGGAATAATGATGTAGCAAAACATATTTTATTAGATTCTATAGGATTTTTATCTTTAATAAGATTTAGATTAAAAGGAAAATTTATTTTTTATAATCCAGATAATTATATTTTTTTGCAATTACTAAATAATTTAACAAATCAAATTAATAAAGAAGACAAGAAAAAATATATACCAGAGTTTAATTTGGAAAAAAAACCTGTTCTTGATATAAAAAATATTATGAAGATTTTACCTCATAAACCTCCATTTTTATTAGTAGATAAAATTATAGATTTAAAAAATGACTATATAATAGGTGTTAAAAATGTGACCATGAATGAATCTTTTTTTACAGGACATTTTCCTAATGAACCAATAATGCCAGGTGTATTGCAAATAGAAGCTATCGCTCAAGTTGGAGGAATTCTTATATTAAATAGATTTAAAAATCCAGAATTATATTCTACATATTTTCTTAAAATAGATAATGTTAAATTCAAACATAAAATAATTCCAGGCGATATTATTATTTTTAAAGTTCATTTATTAAAATCTTTAAAAAGGGGTATTGTTCATATGAAAGGAGAAGGTTTTGTTAACAAAAAACTTGTAGTTGAAGCAGAGGTTTTAGCAAAAATAGTGAAGAAGAAATGAATAGTATTAAAAAAGGAATTTATATTCAATGGAATAAAGATATTTACAAAGTAATAGATTTTCTTCATGTAAAACCAGGAAAAGGATTTGCATTTATAAAAACTAAACTAAAGAATGTTATTACAGGAAATATTTTGGAATATAATTTTTCATCAAGGCATAAAATTAAAATAGCTGAAATATACTTTTCTTTTTATAAATACCTATATAAGGAAAAATATTTTTTCTATTTTATGAATGAAACAACCTATAATCAAATACAAATAGAAAAAAAATTGATAAAAAATACTGAATTTCTAAAAGAAGGTATAAGAGTTAGTTTATTTTTTCACATAAAAGATAATGGGGAAAAAAGTTTTCTATTTTTAAAAATGCCAACTACAATTATTCTTAAAGTAAAATATACAGAATCTGTAAAAAGAAGTGATACTATTAATAATAGTAATAAAATTGCTGTATTAGAAACAGGATCTAAATTGTTAGTCCCTTCTTTTGTTAACATAGGTGACCTTTTAAAAATTAATATAGAAAATAAATCTTATATAGAAAGAATAAAATAAATTCTAGTAATTGAAAAAATTAAATTTCATGAGCATTTTAATAAATAAAAAAAATAAAGTTATTGTACAAGGACTTACTGGAAAAGAAGGGTTATTTCATACTGAACAAATGATTAGTTATGGAACTACCATAGTTGGAGGAGTAACTCCAGGAAAAGGAGGAACTTCTTCTTTAAATATTCCTATATTTAATACTGTAGAAGAAGCTATAAACAATACAGGAGCAGATGTAAGTGTTATTTTTGTTCCTTCTGCTTTTGCTTCAGATGCTATTCTTGAATCTATATATGCAAATATTAAATTAATTGTCTGTATTACAGAGGGTATTCCAGTTTCTGATATGGTAATAGTTAAAGAATTTTTAAAAAAAGAAAAAAAGTCAACATTAATTGGTCCAAATTGTCCTGGAATTATTTCTCCTAAAGAATCAAAAGTAGGAATTATGCCTAATTCTATTTTTAATAGAAAAGGAAAAATTGGAATAATCTCTAGATCTGGAACTCTTACTTATGAAGCAGCAGATCAAATTGTAAAATTTGGTTATGGAATTTCTACCGCTGTAGGAATTGGTGGAGATACCATCATTGGTATGAATATTAAAGATATTATGAATCTATTTTTAGAAGATATTGAAACAAAATGTATTATAATGATAGGAGAAATAGGAGGAAAATTAGAAATTGAGGCAGCTGAATGGATAAAAATGAAAAAAAATAAAAAAAAACCTATTATAGGTTTTATAGCAGGTACAACTGCTCCTAAAGGAAAAACTATGGGACATGCTGGAGCTATTGTAGAAAAAAAGATAGAAACAGCACAAGCAAAAATGGATATATTAAAGAAAAATGGAATACATGTCGTTCAATCTCCAGAGGATATAGGAATAACAGTTCATGAATTATTGGGATCTATATGATGAAAAAAATAGAATATGGGAAAATTTCTAATAATTGGGCTAGGTAATCCTGGGAAAATCTATAAAAAAACAAGACATAATACTGGATTTATGATCTTAGATAAGATTTCTAAAAATTATTCTTTTTGTTTTTTAAAAAAAAAATTAGGATTTGTTTCAAAATTTAATTATAAAGAAAAAATAATTTTTTTTTTAAAACCTTCTACTTATATTAACTGTAGTGGAAAATCAGTAAAATACTGGATGAAAAAAGAAAGAATATTATTAGAGAACATTCTTGTTATTTCAGATGATATTTATCTAGATCTAGGAACTTTTCGCTTAAAAGGAAAAGGGGGAGATGGAGGTCATAATGGATTGAAAAATATAGAAAAAGAAATAGGAACATCACATTATGCTAGACTTCGTTTTGGAATTAAACGAAATTTTGAAAAAAAAACAGATTATGTATTAGGAAATTGGAAGAATGAGGAATTAAATTTGATCAATCCCAAATTGGATCTGGCAATGAAGATAGTTTTTTCTTTTATAAAAGATGGATTAAAAAATACTATGAATATGTTTAATAATCAATAAAAAAATTAGATTCTATATCTATTAAGAGTATTCTATTATAGAATGAATTCCTATTTTTTATTATATATATAATAGTATAGATAAATTAATTTTACTACCTAAAAGTTTTGATAAGTTTAATTTTGTTATCATGTTATCTTAATTCTTATTTATCATTATGATTCGTAATATTCGTAATTTTTGTATTATAGCACATATAGATCATGGAAAAAGTACATTAGCAGATCGTTTATTGGAATTAACAAAAACAGTATCTGTAGGGGAAAAAAACCAATTATTAGACAATATGGAATTGGAAAGAGAACGTGGAATTACAATAAAAAGTCATGCAGTACAAATGAAATATTCATTTAAAAATGAAATATATACTTTAAATTTAATAGATACCCCAGGACATGTTGATTTTTCTTATGAAGTTTCTCGTTCTATCGCTGCTTGTGAAGGCGCTCTACTTGTTATAGATTGCACAAAAAGCGTTCAAGCTCAAACTATATCAAATCTTTATTTAGCGTTGAAAAAAAATCTTGTTATAATTCCAATTCTAAATAAAATTGATCTATCTGAATATAATTCAGAAGAAGTTATGAAAGAGATAGTAGAGGTAGTAAAATGTAAAATGGAAGATATACTTCCTGTAAGTGCTAAAAAAGGATTAGGTATTAAAAATATACTAGATCAAATTGTTCAACGAATTCCTCCTCCAAAAGGAGATAATAATGCCCCTTTACAAGCTATTATTTTTGATTCCTTATATAATCCATTTACAGGTGTAGAAGCTTTTTTTAGAGTAAAAAATGGTTGTATACGAAAAGGACAAAAATTAAGGTTTATGTCTACAGGAAAAATTTATTCTGCTTATGATGTAGGAATTTTAAAATTGAAACGAATTTCTAAAAATAAAATTGAAACAGGAAATGTTGGATATGTTGTTTCTGGAATAAAAAATACTTATGAAGTTAAAGTAGGAGATACTATAACTGATGATAATAATCCTGCTATCTATCCCATAGAAAAATTTGATGAAGTAAAGCCGATGGTTTTTGCTAGTTTATATCCAGTTGATTCTGATCAATATGAAGAATTACGTTCTTCAATAGAAAAGCTACAATTAAATGATGCTTCTCTTACTTTTAAATCTGAATCTTCTTCTGCTTTAGGTTTTGGATTTCATTGTGGTTTTTTAGGGTTACTTCATATGGAAATTATTAGAGATAGATTGGAAAGAGAATATGGGATTTCCGTTATTGTTACCATTCCTAATGTTTCTTATAAAATTTATTTTAAAAATAATAAAATAGTAATTATAAATAATCCTTCAGATTTTCCTGAATCTGAAAAATTAAAAAAAATAGAAGAGCCATACGTTTTAGTTACAATTTTTACTAAAGATTTATATATAGGAAATATTCTATCTTTATGTATCAGTAAACGCGGAACTATAGTTGGTAATCAACATTATTTAACATCTGGTAGAATAAAAATTTCATTTGAAATGCCTTTATCCGAAATTATATATGATTTTTATGATAAATTAAAAACTATTTCTAAAGGATATGCTTCTTTTGATTATAATTTTATAGGTTATAAAAAATCAGATCTCAAAAAAATTACCGTATTAGTAAATCATGAAAAGATAGAAGCATTATCTTTATTAGTTCATAAAAATGAAGTTTTTGTCATGGCAAAAAAAATATGCCAAAAATTAGCAGCATCAATACCAAAACATCAGTTTTCTATCCCTATTCAAGTTTCTATGGCTGGTAAAATTATAGCAAGAGAAACTATTAAGGCTTTTAGAAAAAATGTAATAGATAAGTGTTATGGAGGAGATGTTTCCAGAAAAAAAAAGCTTTTAGATAAACAAAAGAAAGGAAAGAAAAAAATGCGTAAAATAGGGAAAGTTGAAATACCATCATCTACTTTTATAACTTTTTTAAAGGTTAAAAATTAATAAATTTATATATGTCTATTAAAATAGGAATAAATGGGATTGGTAGAATAGGAAAATTAGTTCTTCTATCTGCTCTAAACCGAAATAATATTGAAGTTGTATCCGTAAATGATTTAGTATCTATAGAATATTTAGCTTATATATTAAAATATGATTCTATTCATAGTTGTTTTAAAAAAAATATTAATGTTAATATAGAAAATGATAATTATTTAGTTATAAATGGAAAACGTATAAAAGTTACTACTGAAAAAGATCCAATAAAATTAACTTGGGGAGAGTTAAATGTAGAATATGTTATTGAATCTACTGGGCTCTTTTTAACAAAGAATTTAGCAAGTTTACACTTAAAATCAGGAGCTAAAAAAGTAATATTATCTGCACCTCCTAAAGATGATATTCCAATGTTTGTTATGGGAGTAAACCACAAAAAAATAAATAAAAATGACAATATTATATCTAATGCTTCTTGCACTACAAATTGTTTATCTCCAATTGTTAAAGTATTAGATGACAATTTTGGAGTATTAGAAGGTTTAATGACTACTATACATGCTTCTACTGCTACTCAGAAAGTAGTAGACTCTGTTTCACAAAAAGATTGGAAATTAGGAAGATCTTCATTAATTAATATTATTCCATCATCTACTGGAGCTGCAAATGCAGTAGGAAAAATAATTCCAAGTTTGAATGGTAAATTAACTGGAATGGCTTTTAGAGTACCTGTTCCAAATGTTTCTGTATTAGATTTTACTGTTTATCTAAAAAAAAGTGCAGATTATAAGACTATTAAATATTGTATGAAAAAAGCTTCTGAAGGCTATTTAAAAGGAATATTAGGATATACGGAAGACGCTGTGGTATCAACGGATTTTATAGGAGATAATAGGATTTCTATTTTTGATGCAAGTTCAAGCATAATGTTAAATCCAAAATTTTTAAAAGTTGTTTCCTGGTATGATAATGAAGTAGGTTATTCTAATAAATTAATAGATGTTATTGAACATATGCATACTATAAAAAACGATTAATTTATTATGGAATATATTTTAAAAATGAAAATTTTTTTTTCAATTTATTCACTTGATAAACAAAATTTTTTACTCCATTACTTATCATTAGATAAGGAGATTTAACAATTTTATTATACATAGCAATTTGATCAAAAACTTTTTGAGTTATGGGAATAAGAGGTGATTTGCATTCAACTAATATATGAGGTTTATTATTTAATAAAACTAATATATCTAATCTTTTAGATAATTTATTTATTTCTATAGGAACTTCTACTAAAATATTAGAATTTTTGTAGTTTTTAATTTCTTTTAACAAGAAAATTATATATTGACGTATCAATTCTTCTTTAGAAAAAATAATAAATTTTTTTCTTATAACACAGTAGATGAAACTACTATTTTTTGTTGTATTTATATGTAATTTTTTTTCTATAAAAAAATTGAAAAATTTCATTTATATAAAATATATAAAATTAAAAATAACTAAAAAATAAAAAATATATTAAAATTCCAATTTTTATGAAAAAAATACATAATTGCGTAATTATTGGATCTGGTCCTGCTGGTTATTCTGCTGCTATATATGCAGCTAGAGCAGGTTTGAATCCAGTTTTGTTCACTGGTATGCAACCAGGAGGGCAATTAACTACTACAACTATTATTGATAATTATTTAGGATTTCCTAAAGGAATTGATGGAAATGATTTTATGGATAATTGCAAAAAACAAGCAGAACGTTTTAATACAAAAATTATAGAGAAGTCTGTTACAAAAGTTTCTTTTTCTACTGAAAGAAATGGAATTCATTACATATTTTTAAACAATACAGAAAAATTTAAAAGTATAGGAGTGATTATTGCTACAGGTTCAATTCCTAAATTTTTAGAAATAGATAAAGAAAAAAAATTTATGGGATTGGGAATTTCTTTTTGTGCAACTTGTGATGGTTTTTTTCATAAAAATAAGGATGTAGCAGTAATAGGGGGAGGTGATAGTGCTTTAGAAGAAGCTAATTATTTAGCTAATATTTGTAGAAAGGTTTATTTATTGGTTAGAAAAAATTATTTAAGAGCTTCCAAAATATTACAAAATCGTATCCTAAATAAAAAAAATGTATATATTCTATATAATTCTAATGTTATAGAAATCATAGGAAATGATTTTTTGAAAGGAATTAAAATACTCGATAATAAAAATAATACTGAAAATATTATTTTTATTAGTGGGTTATTTATTGCTATAGGACATATTCCTAATACAAAAATATTTGGTAATGAATTAAGATTAGATAAAAATGGATACATCCTTACAGAAAAAGGAAATACAATGACAAATAAACCAGGGGTTTTTGCTGCAGGAGATGTTCAGGATCCAATTTATAGACAAGCTATAACTTCTGCAGGATCTGGATGTATGGCTGCATTAGATTTAGAAAAATATATATTTATATAAGTATTAGTATAATATAAGATGGTAAAAAATAAAAATTTTATTCATTTTTTAATTTCTCATGCAAAAAATAATGGATTTATTTTTTCCTCTAGCGAAATTTATGGAGGATTAAATGCTGTTTATGATTATGGACAATATGGAGTTGAGTTAAAAAATAATATTAAGGAATTTTGGTGGAAATCAATGGTTTTTCTTCATGAAAATATAGTAGGATTAGATTCATCAATTCTTATGCATCCGGATATTTGGAAGGCATCTGGACATGTTGATAAATTTAATGAATTATTAATAGATAACAAAAATTCTAAAAAAAGATATCGTCCTGATATCTTGATTGAAGAATATATAGAAAAAAAATTTTCTGATTTTCCTGAAAGAAAAAAAGAAATATTTTTACGTTTACATAAATCATTAGAAAAAAAAAACTATTCAGACATTAGAATTTTAATTGATGAATTAAATATTTGCGATCCTATTTCTGGAACAAAAAATTGGACAGAAATTCGTTATTTTAACATGATGTTTAAAATTAAAGAAGAAATAAAAAAAGATTTATTCCTTCGTCCAGAAACATCTCAAGGAATATTTTCTAATTTCAACAATATTAAGAAATCTAGTAGAATGAAAATTCCATTTGGTGTAGCTCAAATAGGAAAATCTTTTAGAAATGAAATAATAGCGAGACAATTTTTGTTTAGACTTCGTGAATTTGAACAAATGGAAATGTTGTTTTTTATACATCCAAATGATGAAAAAAAATGGTATGAATATTGGAAAAAAAATCGTCTTGAATGGCACTTAGCATTAGAATTAGGAGATAGAAAATATCAATTAAGTAATCATAAAAATCTTGCACATTATGCAAGTTTAGGGACTGATATAGAATTCAATTTTCCATTTGGATTTAAAGAAATAGAAGGAATTCACTCTCGTAGAGATTTTGATTTAAAAAAGCATGAATTTTTCTCCAAAAAAAAATTTAGAATATTTGATTCTAACGAAAATTATATTCCTTATGTTATAGAAACCTCTTTAGGATTGGATCGTCTTTTTTTAGCCATATTTTCTTCTTCTCTTAAAAAAGAAAAATTAAAAAATGGAACAGAACGTATAGTATTAAAATTACCTCCTTTTTTATCTCCTATAAAAGCTGCAATATTTCCATTAGTTAAAAAAGATGGATTACCAGAAATGGCTAAAAAGATTTTTAATGAAATAAAAACTAATTATAGATTAATATTTTCTCAAAAAGGAAGTATAGGAAAATTATATAGAATACAAGATTCTATAGGAACACCTATATGTTTTACTATAGATTATGAAACTGTAGAAAAAAACACGGTAACTGTTAGAGATAGAGATTCTATGAAACAAAAAAGAATTCATGTAAAAGAAATATCTAATGTAATAAATAAAAAAACTGGAATTGAGAATATTTTAAAAAAAATTGTCGATTAATTTGTAATATATTACTTATTTATTTCTTATTTCAGCATTCAATTCTTTTATCAATATATTTTCAATCTTCTTCATTGAAGAATGAATATTTTCATTAGTTAATGTTTTTTTATCACTTTCAAATAAAAAACTGATAGTATAAGATATTTTTGATCTAGGAATATTTTTTCCTTCGTATATATCATATATCTGTATTTTTTTTATTAGTTTATCTTTTTTATTTTTTATTAATTGATTTATTATTTCAAAAGAAAGTGTCTTATCAACAATAAAAGATAAATCTCTTCTTGAAGTAGGATATATAGAAAATGGAGAAAAAATTATATTTTTTTTTTGAATAATAGAAATTAAATATTCCCAATCTATTTCTGCATAAAATGTTTTATTGTTTTTTCCGATAATCTTTTTCAATTTTCCTAACTCTACTAAATTTTTATTATTATAGAATATAGAAATGCTATTTTCTAGTAAAGGATGTTGAGAAAACTTTTGTGTATAATTTATAATCCCGCTTCTTTGCAATATATGTTCAATAATTCCTTTTAAATAAAAAAAAGAATAATCTTGTATATTATTATTTTTTGATATAATAATTCCTAATTTTTTTTCCTCAAAAAATTTTCCATTTTTTTTATAGTATATTTTTCCTATTTCAAAAAATTTCATATTACTTTTTCCTCTATTATAATTATATTCTATACAATCTATCATTCCAAATGATAGATGATTTCGCATGCATTTATATTTTTGGTTAACGGGATTTATAATCTCAATTGCCTTCATTTTAAAAAATGAATCAATTAATAAAGAAAGTTTATCTATATTTCTCATGGTTGAAGAAATAATTTCTTGAAAACCATAAGAAATTATTTCTTCAATAAGTATTTTTTGTATTTTATATTCTGTTTTCGTAAAAAATTTAGTAGGTGATGGTATTTTTATTTTACTAGATATTTTTATATTATTTATTCCATAAATACGAAGTATTTCTTCTATCAAATCTATTTCTCTACAAATATCCGTTCTATAAGAAGGAACAATAACAAATAAATACTCATTATTTTCTGATATTACCATTATTTCTAACAATGATAATATTTTTTTTATTTTGTTTTTTGATATATTTTTTCCTAAAATATTTCTTATTTTATTATAACGTAGTTTAATTTCCAATGGTTTGTTTGGAATAGGATACAAATCAATAATATTTGAAAATATTTTGCTTTTAGTTATCTTTCTTATGAGAAAAGATGTTCTTTTCAAAGCATATATAGCTTGATCTGGATTTATTTCTCTACTTTCAAAAAAAGATGAATTTTCAGTGTTCAACAAATATTTTTGCTTTAAAAAACGGTTTACAGAAAAATTAAAACAAGCTATTCCTAAGAATATATTTTTCGTATTTATATGTATAATTGATCTACTATCAGGTATAATTCCTCTTATAGATAATGGTTTTTTTGCGTCATATATTACTGAATCTTCTATATCAAGTTTTTTTGTAAAATTTTTTTTTATATGAAAAATATTATTTTTTTCAGCATTCCTTATTAAAATCTTATTTCCTTCTACTTTATCTAAATCGAAAACATGTATAGGAATACCTAGTTCAAAAAACACAAAATTTGTTATATCTATTATATTATTTATTGTTTTTATTCCTAAAGATTTTAATCTAAGAACTAACCAATTTGGAGAATTTTCTACTTTTGTTTGGAAAATAGCCATTCCAGTGTATCTTACACATTTATTAAAAATTTGAATATTAAAATAATTAATATCACTATTATATATTTCGTTATCTATTGATGGTTTAGATAATAAAACTTTATTTCCACGGAATTTTAAAAAAGCATATAAATCTCTAGCTATCCCATAATGACTCATTGCATCAGTGCGATTAGGTGTTATTTCTATATCTAAAATATAATCTACTTCATCAGTATCAATAGATATCATTTTTTTTATTTTTTTTATTGGAAACCCTATATTAGTTAATATATCTGATACTTGATTCACATCAAAATCAATAGATACGTATTCTTTAAGCCAATTATATGATATTATCATACTATTATAGACATAATTAATATGGAAATGAATTCCATTTCTTTTTTATTTTTGTAAAAATTTGTTTTTAAAACACCAATTTTATTTGAATTGTATAATTCAAAATATATAAAATCATTATCTAGATGAGATAATATTTCAATTAAAAACTTACAATTAAATCCCATTTTAATTTTTTGTAACGAATTATAAATAGATTTACACTTAATTTTTAAACTAAAATTTTTTCGATTAAAAATACTAAATTCATTATTAATTATTTGTAAATAAATAAATTTTTCAATTTTTTTATTTTCGAATAATTTAGATAGGATTAATAATCTTTTAATAGTATTTAGAAATAAAACTCTGTTTATAATTAATAAGACATCAAATTTTTTTTTAGGTATAATAGAATTATAATTTGGTTGTTTTTTATTTTTTTTATTATCTATATTTAATATTTTGGATGAGAAAATATAATTTTTGGATAAAAAAATTACATAATTTTCTTTACTATTATATTTAATATATACATTATTATTGTTATTACTATTTTTCTCATATTTTAAAATTTTATGAAGAATATGAATAGAATTTCTTGGTACAATAAATTTTATATTTTTACTTGATTTTATATATTTTACAGTATATTTTACTAATACTAAATTATTGGTAGATATAAAATATGATTCATATGGAGAAAATTGGAAATAAACTCCATTAAGAATAGTTTTAAATTTTATATTTCCAATAGAAAATATTATTTTTTCTAAAATTTTTAAAAGAAGATTTGAAAAAATAAATATAGTATTATTGTTACAAAATAAATTACCTCTTATAATATTTAATTTTTTTCTAAGAATAGGAATTTTAAAAGATCCTTGCAAAGAAGAAATGTTAAGCGTATCATTATCTTTTTTTATAGAAATAATTTCTTTAGTAAAAGTACTGAGTATTTCTGTGAAAAGTTTGCTATCTATAATTACTTTTTCTCTTGTATTTTCTTTAACATAAATATATATATCTGTGTATACATGTATAGAATAATCTACTGTATTTGAAAAACTTGTAATTATAAGTTTTTTTTTATTTATTTCCAAAATGAAATAAATATTCTTAGAATATAATTTTTTTTTATTTATTTCATTTAAGAAATATAATTTATTTAATAGAGTAGAACTATAAATAAAAAAGTGCATACATATTATTTTATTTATTGCATCATAAATAAATAATAGCGTGAGGGGGATTTGAACCCCCGACCTTTGGGTTATGAATCCAATGCTCTAACCAACTGAGCTATCACGCCTTTATAATATAATTTTATTGTTCCATATTTTATAAATATAAATATTTTAAAAACAGTATGAATATTGATTTAAGTGATTATAGAAAAAATTATAAAAAAGACGCTTTATTAGAAACTAAAGTTCCAGAAGAGCCATTAAAATTATTTCATGAATGGTTTAAAGAAGAAAAAAAGTCTTGCTATAACAATGATGAAATTAATGCTATGTCAATTTCTAGCATTGGAGAAGACGGGTGCCCTGAAACAAGAATTGTTTTATTAAAAGAATATTCTAAAAATGGATTTACTTTTTATACAAACTATTATAGTTTTAAAGGAAGAGCAATAAAAAATAATCCAAAAGTTTGTATTTCTTTTTATTGGAGGAATACGGATAGACAAGTTATTGTTAAAGGGTCTGCGTCAAAAGTAAAAAAAGAAAAATCAGATGAATACTTTTATAAAAGACCCAAAGGACACCAAATAGGAAGCTTGATTTCTAAACAGAGTAGTATCATTTATTCTAGAAAATTTTTACTAGATCAGTATAATGAATGGAATAAATTTTTTAATAAAAACACTATAAAACGTCCTTTCAGTTGGGGAGGATATATTGTAAAACCATATAAAATAGAATTTTGGCAAGGACAAGAAAATAGACTTCATGATAGACTAATATACATAAAAAAAGAAGAAAAATGGATTATATATAGATTATCTCCATAACCACATAAAAATCAGTTAAGAAAATATAAGTCTTATATTTTCTTAACTAAACTAAGTAAATAGCATTTTACAATTTCGTCAATTCTGCTCCTATTTTAAATTTAGCTACTTTTTTACCTGGAATATATATTTTTTTACCTGTTCTAGGATTTACTCCATTTCTAGGATTTCTTTCTATAACAGAAAAAGTTCCAAACCCTACAAGAGTAACTTTATCTCCTTTTTTTAAGGATTCTATAACAGTTTCAATAAACGCATCTGTAACATTTTTAGCTTTTATTTTTGTTATTCCAGTTTTTTCTGCTATTGAATTAACCAGTTCTGTTTTATTCATGGAATTTATATAAATGATTTTTAACTTTAATAATTAACGTTAATTTAGTGTTAATATAATAAAATATAAAAAATATTTGATTATTTTTATTCAACAAAAATATTTTTATATGTTTTTAATCCATTAATTAAATTTTTAATATTCATTCTATTTTTTCCTTCAATTTGTCCTTCTATAATAGATAAAAATCCTTCTTTTACTGAAATTTTCATTTTAGATGGCATGATAAAAACTAATCCAATTGGAAAAGAATGTTCTTCTATTATTTTTTCCGCAAAAAAAATTTTAAATCTTAAAAATTTATTATTAATAAATAAAAAAGTCCATGCAGCAGGAAAAGGACTTAACCCTCTTATCTTGTTATAAATGTAATTCATAGAATGAATTTTCCATTGAATTCTACAATCTTTTTTAGATATTTTTGGTGCAAATTTTAATGAAGAACTAGCATCTATTTTTTGATAAATAGGTTTTATTTTATTATTTAAAATTCCTTCTAAAGTTTCTAAAACCAAAGGTCCACTAACCTTTCTTAATCTATTCTCCAGTTTTCCTGCAGTATCTTTTTTTTCTATTTTAATTTCTTTTTGTAATAAAATTTTACCAGAATCTATTTTTTTTTCTATAAAAAAAGTAGTCAATCCAGTTTTAGTTTCTTCGTTAATAATAACCCAATTAATTGGAGCAGCTCCTTTATATTGTGGAAGTAAAGATGGATGTAAATTAAAGGATCCCATTTTAGGTAAATTCCATACTTTTTTTGGTAAAACACGAAAAGAAACAACTATTTGTATATCAGGGTTCCATTTTTCTAATTCTTTTAAAAAAGAATCTTCAAGAAGATTTTTTGGTTGTAAAAAAGGTATTTTATTTTCTATAGCATATTTTTTTATGGGAGTAAAAATTTTATCTTTTTTTCTGCAAAGAAAATTATCAGGATTTGTTATGACCCCTATAATATTATATTTTTTAACATATAATTCTTTTAAACATTGAAGAGAAAAAGAGCTAGAGCCTATAAACACAATTTTTGGAAACTTTTTCATACAATTTATTTGTAATTTAAATTCACTAATTATATCTTGTAGTGAAAAAGTTCATTGATTTTTAAAAATCAAATATATAAATAAAAATGTTATTTTTTTTGATTTTTTATATAAAATTTTGATTAAATATGTATTGGACTTTAGAATTAGCTTCTCATTTAGAAGACGCTCCTTGGCCTGCAACTAAGGAAGAATTAATTGATTTTGCTATTCGTACTGGGGCACCTCTTGAAGTAGTTGAAAATCTTCAGCAATTAGAAAATGGAGAAGGAGAAGTTTTTGAATCTATAGAAGATATATGGGCAGATTATCCAAGAGATGATGAAGATTTTTATTGGAATAGAGATGAATATGAGCTTTAAGTTTTCATATGAATTTGTATGTTTTGTATGTTTTGTATGTGTGGATATAATAATAAATAATAGATAACAGATATAAGTATATAAATATGATACCATGAGTTTTATTAAAAAAATACTAAATAAATTATTAGAAAATAAAAATGAAAAAGACCTAAAGGAGGTTAGAAAAATTTTATTTCAAATTAAAGAAGAAGAGAAAAGTATATTTTCTTTATCTGATGATGAATTAAGAAATAAAACTCAGGAGTTTAAAAAAACTATACGGAAGCATACAAAAAAATTTCGTGAGAAAGAAAAAAAATTATTAGAAACGATAAAAGAAAAACCTCATTCTATTGAATTTATAGAAAAAATTAATTTAGATATAAAGAAAATAAGAGATAAATCTTATAAAATAGAACAAGAAATTCTTATGAGTTTCTTACCTAGTGCTTTCGCTATTATTAAAGAAACATCTAAAAGATTTAAAGAAAAAAAACAACTTGTTGTAAAAACAACACTTTTTGATAAAGAATTATCAAAAATTAAACCTTATCTATTATTAGATGGAGAATATACATTTTGGAAAAATGAGTGGAATGCATATGGAAAGAAAATAATTTGGGATATGGTACACTATGATGTCCAATTAATGGGAGGAATAGTTTTACACCAAGGAAAAATAGCAGAGATGGCTACAGGTGAAGGAAAAACTTTTGTAGCAACTTTAACTGCTTATTTGAATGCTCTTTCAGGAAGAGGAGTGCACATTGTTACTGTGAATGATTATTTATCTAAAAGAGATGCAAATTGGATGTCTCCTCTAATGGAATTTCATCAATTAAGAGTTGATTGTATTGATTGTTATCCTTCATTTAATATAAAAATGCGAAAAAAAGCTTACGAAGCAGATATTACTTATGGGACAAATAACGAATTTGGATTTGATTATCTTCGTGATAATATGGCTCGTTCTAAGGAAGAACTGGTTCAAAGAGAATTAAATTATGCTATTATAGATGAAATAGATTCTGTTCTAATAGATGAAGCTCGGACTCCTTTAGTTATATCAGGTCCTGTTAATTCTAAAATTGATAATAAAAATGAATTTGAGCTATTAAAAGATAAAGTAGAAATTCTTGTAAAACAACAAAATTTAGTGGTTAATAGTTTATTGCAAGAATCTAAAAATTTAATAAATAATGGAGATAAAAAATTAGGAGGATTTAAATTATTTCAATCATATAGAGGTTTACCAAAAAAAAAATTTTTAATTAAATTTTTAAGTGAAGAAAATATTCGTTTTATTTTACAAAAAATAGAAGGTCAATATTTACAGGATCAAGGTAGAGAAATGTATAAAGTAGATAAAGATCTTTATTTTGTTATAGATGAAAAAAATAATACTGTTGAATTAACAGATAAAGGAATTGAATTTTTATCTAGAAATGTAGAAGATATCAGTTTTTTTGTTTTACCGGATATAAATCTAGAATTGACTGAATTAGAAAATAAAAATTTTTCAAAAGAAAAAGAAATAGAAGAAAAAGAAAAACTACTGGAAAATTTTTCTATAAAATCAAGAAGAATACATACTATTAATCTGCTTCTTAAAGCATTTACTTTATTTGAAAAAGATGTTGATTATGTCGTTTTAAACGACAAAGTTAAAATAGTAGATGAACAAACAGGACGTATTATGGAAGGAAGACGTTATTCTGATGGATTACATCAAGCTATAGAAGCAAAAGAACGTGTTAGAATAGAATCATCAACTCAAACTTTTGCTACAATAACTTTACAGAATTATTTTAGAATGTATAAAAAGATATCAGGAATGACAGGTACTGCAGAAACGGAATCTGGAGAGTTTTGGCATATATATAAATTAGATGTAGTGGTAATTCCTACAGATAAACCTATAAAAAGAAAAGATTTACAAGATCTTGTATTTAAAACAAAACGAGAAAAATATAATGCTATTATAGAAAAAATAATTAGTTTATCTCAAAAAGATAAAAGACCAGTTCTTGTTGGAACTACTTCAGTTGAAGTTTCTGAATTTTTAGGGAGGGCTCTAAAATTTAGAAAAGTATCTCACAATGTTTTAAACGCAAAATTACATGAAAAAGAAGCTGATATAATAGTAAAAGCAGGATTTCCTGGTGCTGTAACTATAGCAACGAATATGGCTGGACGGGGAACTGATATCAAACTATCTAAAGAAGTAATAGAAAATGGTGGATTAGCAGTTTTAGGTACAGAAAGGCATGATTCTAGAAGGGTAGATAATCAATTAAGAGGTAGATCAGGAAGACAAGGAGATCCAGGAAGTTCTCAATTTTATGTTTCTCTAGAAGATAATTTAATTCGTTTATTTATTGATTCAGAAAGACTATCAAAATTAATGGATAGATTTGGACATAAAGAAGGAGATATAATACAACATCCTCTATTAACAAAATCTATTGAAAAAGCACAAAAAAAAATAGAAGATAATAATTTTAGTATTCGAAAACGTTTATTAGATTATGATGATGTTATTAATAAACAAAGAGAATTTATCTATAAAAAACGTAAAAATGCATTATGTGGACATGAATTAAGTTTAGATATTTCTAATATGATATACGTTTTATTAGATATAATAATAAATGTTAATAAGTCTATAAATAATTTAAAAAATATAGAATATGAATTTATTCATATTTTCGGAATAAAATTTCCATTTCAAGAAGAAGAATTTTTATTATACAAAAAATTTGATTGTGTTAATAAACTTCATGATTATATTATAGAATTCTATGAAAGAAAAAAAGAGAAAATAATTTATAAAAATATAATACCTATTATATCTAATAATAATATTACTGAAAATAATATAGAAAAATATCAAATACAAACCATATTTACAGATGGAAATCATAATATAATTACTACATCTAATTTGAAAAAATTTTATGAGACTAAAGGAAAATCATTATTTTCAATACTTGAAAAAAAAACTATATTATGTTTCATGGACGAAAAATGGAAAGAACATTTACGAGATGTAGATAATCTACGACATTCGGTACAAAATGCTGTTTTTGAACAAAAAGATCCTCTTGTAGTTTATAAGCAAAATGCTTTTAATCTATTCCAAGAGAAGGTTTACGAAATTAATAGAAAAGTAATTTCTTTTCTTTTAAAATCACATATAATAATCAGTGATATTTTGTGTATTACAAATAATAATCTAAAAATAGATACTATAAAGGGAAAAGATAGAAAAAAAATAGGAAGAAATAATAAAGTTAATATCCTACATTTAATTACAGGAAAAACTAAAAAGATTAAATTTAAACAAGTAGGATCATTTTTAGAAAATGGAGAATGGATAATAGAAGGAGATTTTTATCAAAAAACATGATATCGTGTAAATAATAAAACGCATATTTTTTTTTACAATTTTATTTTTTATTTTTTGTCATATAGGAATAAGTTTTTGGTCTGTGAGAAAAACTCATGATAGTATAAAATTTATTCCATATAGTACATATGGTGTTGTATTGGGGACTTCTAAATATTTACATGGGGGTGGGGTAAACAAATATTTTAAGCATAGAATAGATGCAGCAAGTTATCTTTTTCATCACAATAAAATACGATATATTATTGTAAGTGGAGATAATAGAGAAAAAAATTATAATGAACCAAAAATGATGAAAAAGGAACTTATAAAAAAAGGAATTCCTTCTGATTTTATTTACGAAGATTTTTATGGTATTAATACTTTATATTCTGTATTGAGAGTGTATAAAATATTTCATCAAAAAAAATTTACAATTATATCTCAAAAATTTCATAATGAGAGAGCTATTTTTATTGGTAATTGTTTAGGATTGGAGGTTATAGGTTTTAATGCAAAAAGTATAAATTATGATGGAAAGATACAAATAAGAGAATTTTTTGCTAGAATTAAAGCTTTATGGGATATATTTTTAATATTAAAGGAATCTTTTTTAAGTGACTTAAGATCTTAATTAAGATAATAGATATTCCTTTAATATTTTCGCATTATCATATCTATGAGTTTTTATTTCTAAAAGAAAGGGTTGATTGGAGTGATTCCAAAAAAATGACAGTTTTTTTTTCAGAGAGTTATAATTTGAAGCTTCTTCATATCTAAAATTATGCATTTTACATATTTTTTTTGCCGAAAAAATATGTTTTGTTTCAAAAAAATTGAATATTTTTTCTGGAATCCTTATTCCAGAAATAAATCTGAATATATTTCCTCCTCTATTATTAATAAGAATAATCCGAAAATTATTTGGGGTATAATTGTTCCATAAAGCATTGCTATCATAAAAGAAGCTTATATCTCCAACAATTAGTGTTACAAATTTTTTACTAATACTTACAGACATTCCTATAGCGGTAGAAACACATCCATCTATTCCTGAAGTTCCACGATTACAATAGGACATAATTGATTCTTTTTTCTTATCAAATAACTGATAATATCTTATGATCATACTATTTCCTAATTGAAGGATAGAATTATTTGGAATTGATTCAAATATTAAAAAAAGAACTTTTAAGTCTGAAAAACTTTTTTCTTTTTTTAAAAAAATTTTTTGTTTAATTTTTCTTTTTCTTCTTATTTTTTCCCATTTATATTTATAATCTGAATGTGAATAAATATTTATATAATTACAAAAATTTTTAAAGAAATATTTTGGAGAAATAGGCCAATATGTAGTTAATCTATAATAAGTATCTGGATATTTTATAATATTTTCTCCTATATGCCAATGATATATTGGAGGGTATTTTCTCAATAAATATTTTATTTTTTTAGATATAATATTAATACCAATAGTTATTAAAATATGAGGTTTTAATTTGATCCAATCTTCAATATTCATGTTAAATATAAGTTCATCTATGCTTGAGAAAAAAAATTTATTGTTTGTAATGTTAGATGTTGTTTCTGAAAAAATTACAATAGATGGATCTTTACTAAATTTTATTAAAAGTTTTTTTACATTATTATCAATATGACATAATCCCAATAAAATCATTTTTTTTTCGTTTTTTTTCCATAAACATTTTTCTTTTTTATAAATAGATGATGATTTTATTATATAGTTTTTTGTAGGAATACTATTTATAATTTTAGGATTTACTTTTAAATGATTAGTAGTTTGATAAAGTGGTTCTGAAAAGGGGATATTAATATGTACAGGTCTTTTATTCAAAAAACAGTTATTTATAGATTCATTAATTAATTTTTCATTATACCACAATCCTGATACGGATTGATCTTCTGTTAATTGTATGGACATTTCTACATGTTCTTGAAAAATATTATATTGATGAATTGATTGCCCATCATAAATATCTATTATCTCTTTAGGACGATCTGCAGTAATAATAATTAATGGAATATTTTGATAAAATGCTTCTGTTATTGAAGGATAATAATTTACAACTGCTGAACCTGAAGTACAATTTATAACAACTGGTTTCCTTATCCTTTGAGCTATTCCTAAAGCAAAAAATCCAGCACACCTTTCGTCTACAATACTATAGGTATTGAATAGTTTATGTTGTGCAAAATGTATTATAATAGGTGCGTTTCTAGATCCTGGAGATATAATAATATTAAAAATGTATTTTGAAATTAAAATTTCACCTAAACTTTGTACTATTTTTTTATCTGAATACATTTTAAAATTCAAATTAATCCTCCATTTACATTCAATACAGCTCCAGTAATATAATCAGATAAATCAGAAGCAAGAAATAAACTACAATTAGCAACATCTTGTGGCATCCCAGGTCTTTTTAATGGAATATTTCTTATCCAACTTTCTTTCATTTTAGATTGAAGATGAAAATTCATTTTTGTATATATATATCCAGGAGCAACAGCATTGCAACGTATGTTTTTTTTTCCTAATTCTCTAGCTATTGATTTTGTAAATCCAATGATTCCAGCTTTAGATGCTGCATAACTTGCCTGTCCAATATTTCCTATTAATCCTATAACAGAACTCATATTAATAATACTACCTTTTTTTTGTTTCATCATAGGGAAAACAACATGTTTTGTTAAATTAAAAACAGAAAATAGATTAGTTTTTATAACTTTTTCCCAGTCTTCTTTAGAAGTTCTAAGTAAAAAATTATCTTTTATAATACCAGCATTATTTACCAAAATATCTATGGATCCATATTTTTTGATAACATATTTTACTAGATTTTCTGAAGAATTAAAATCTGAAAGATCAATCTTATATGATTCTACAAAATTTGAAAATTTTGTAGATAATTTTTTTGCTTCATTTTCTGATGATAAAAATGTAAAAATTACATTTGCTCCATGTTGTACAAAAGTTTCTATTATAGATTTTCCTATATCACCAGATCCTCCTGTAACTATAGCAACTTTTCTATTTAATAATTTCATTATTTAATCTTATTTATTAATAAATTATTAATAATATTTAATTCTTTCTCAATGTTTAGATATGTATTATCTATTTCTATTGCATTAACAGACTTTTTTAATGGAGAATTTTTTCGATTAATATCCATTATATCTCTATAAATTAAATCTTTCTTTACTTCATCGTAAATAATATTATCATTTGTTTTCTTAATGTCTTGATATCTTCTGTAAGATCTTACTTCTATTGAACTCTTTAAGAAAATTTTTAGTTCTGATTTAGGAAAAACTGTAGTTCCAATATCTCTTCCATCTACTACTATCCCCTTTTCAACTCCAAAATTTCTTTGTATAGAAGTTAATATTTCACGAATATCTGGTATTTTAGCTATAAAGCTTACTTTTTTCGAAACTTCTATTGATCTAATTTCAGATTTTTTTACATTTTTTTTATTTAAAAAAAGTTCTATTTCATTTATTTTTTTATTCCATTTTACTTGAAAAGTTTTTTTTAATAGATGTATAAATTTTTTTATATTCCATAAATCACTATTAAAAACTTTTTCTCGTATAGCTAACAAAGCTATACTTCTATACATTGCTCCAGTATCTAGATATTTGTATTTTAATTTTTTTGAAATAGCTCTTGCTAAAGTACTTTTTCCAGATGATGAAAAACCATCTATAGCTAAGATAATTTTTTTATGTTTGTTATATTTCATATTTATATGATAGCAATTTATAATAAAGCTTAGCTGATAAAAAATCAGTAGAAGATTCTTTTTCATTTGGTAATAGTTCAACTATATCAAATCCTATAACCTCTCTTGTTTCAAAAACTTTCCTTAAGAATGTCATGATAGTGTACCATGATAAACCTCCTGGCTCTGGAGTTCCCGTAGAAGGAGCTATACTTGGATCAAGTACATCAATATCTATACTGAGATAAACGTATTTTTTTGATAAATTATTAATAGCATTATTCATCCATAAGTTACTTTTATATATTTCATGCATATAAAAAATATTTCCTTTTTGAATATTATTTATTTCCATAATATCCATACTTCTAATTCCTATTTGAACTAATGGGTATTTTTTTGAAGCTTCATACATAGAGCAAGCATGACTGTAGCGATTCCCATTATATATAGAACGAAGATCTGCATGAGCATCCATATGTAAAATACTTAAATCATTCTTATATTTTTCTCCAAAAGCTCTTATGCTACCTATTGATATAGAATGATCCCCTCCTATCAGAGTTACAAATTTATCTTCATAAAGAAATTTTTTAGTTATTTTTTTTACTTTATTAATCATTCTTTTAGGAGAAATTGAAGAATTTTTAATAGAATTTATAATAAAAATTCCTTTTTTGTATACTTCAGAATTAGTTTCTATATCATATAATTCCATGTAATTTGATGCACTCAAAAAAGCTTCTGGTCCTTTTTTTGAACCTTTTTTCCATGTTTGATTAGAATCATATGGAACTAAAATCAATACTATTTTAGAATTTTTTAATGTAGAATATTTTTTAGGTATATCAGCGAAAGTTTTTTTATTCATGAGAGGATTTTTAATAACCTAATATTTTTAATATTTCTTCTGGACTTTGAGAAGTACGAAAAATTTGATAAACTAAGTTATTTTGATTATTATAGTTTATCAATATATGAATAGGTTGTGGAATTAAACAATGGTGGACTCCTCCATATCCGCTGATAGTATCTTGATAAGCTCCAGTATTAAAAAATCCAATGTATAGTGGAGTTTTTTTCCTAAAACAAGGAAGATATATTGCATTTATATGTTGTTCTGAGTTATAATAATCATCACTATCACATGTTAATCCTCCTAAAAAAACTCTTTCATAAGAATCATTCCATCGATTAATAGCCATCATAATAAATCTTCTACTTATAGCCCATGTATCAGGAAGAGTGGTCATAAAAGAACTATCTATCATATTCCATTTTTCTCTATCATTTTGACGTTTTTGACATAATATTTTATATAAAATGCCTCCACTTTCTCCTACTGTATAGGCTCCAAATTCTGTATATATATGAGGTTCTGAAACATTTTCTTTTTGACAAAATTTTTTTATTTGATAAATAATTTCATTAGTTATGTATTCATAATCATATGTAAAAGACATAGAAGTTTTAATAGGAAACCCCCCTCCTATATTCAGAATATCTAATTCAGGAGCTATTTTCTTTAATCTTGCATAAATATGTAAACATTTAAATAATTCATTCCAGTAATAAGCTGTATCTTTAATTCCAGTATTAATGAAAAAATGCAACATCTTTAGCTCTACTTTTGGATTATTTTTTATTTTATTTAGATAAAATGCGATAATATCTTTATATCCTATCCCCAACCTAGAAGTATAAAATTCAAATTTTGGTTCTTCTTCTGAAGCTATACGTATTCCTAATTTAAAAGGATAATTGATGAATAAACTAAGTTTTTCTAACTCGTCAGAATTATCTAATATAGGAATAGTATTACAAAAACCGCTATTAATAAGTTCTGATATTTTTTTAATATAATTTATAGTTTTAAATCCATTACAAATAACTTCAATATTTTTGTTCGTCTTTCCTTTTCTATAAAGATTTTTTACAATTTCTATATCATAGGCATAAGAAGTCTCAATACTAATGTTATTTTTTAAAGCTTCTTCCAAAACAAATGAAAAATGCGAACTTTTTGTACAATAACAATATGTATATTTATTATTGTATTGGTTTTTTTGCATAGCTTTATCAAACCATTTTCTTGCTTTTTTGATATTTTGAGATATTTTTGGTAAAAAAGTAAATTTTAATGGTGTCCCATATTTTTGGATAAGATTCATCAATGGTATTCCATGAAATTCTAATAGATTATTTTTAATAGAAAATTCCTCGGTAGGAAAATCAAAAGTTTGATCTATAAAATCAGCATAACGAATTTTCATATATGTATAAAAAAATAATTAATTAAATAATTTTATTTCTTCTATAAATCAAGAATTTTTTTAGAAAAATTTCTATTTCACCATCCATTACGGATTGAACTTTTCTAGTCTCATAACCTGTTCTTAAATCTTTTATCAATTTGTAAGGATGCATAATGTAATTTCGTATTTGAGATCCCCATTCTATTCTTTTTTTATCTAATTGTATTTTTTCTTTTTTTTCATTTTTTTTTATCATTTCTATTTCAAATAATCTAGATTTCAAAATTTGTAAAGCTTTTTGCCGATTTTGTATTTGGGAACGGGTTTCTGTATTTTCTATTGTAATTCCTGTAGGTAAATGACGTAATCTAACTCCAGTTTCTACTTTATTTACATTTTGACCTCCAGCTCCACTAGAACGAAAAGTTTCCCATCTGATTTCTGAATTATTTACATTAACATCAATATTATCATTGACCATTGGGTAGATATAAACGGAAGAAAAAGAAGTATGACGTCTAGAATTACTATCAAATGGAGATATTCGTATTAATCTATGTACTCCGTTTTCTCCTTTTAAATATCCAAAAGCATTTTTTCCTATAATTTCTAGAGTAATAGATTTAGTTCCTGCAATTTCTCCAGAAATATAATGAATTTTTTTTACAAAAAAATTATTTTTTTCAGCCCACATAGTATACATTCTTACCAACATAGATGTCCAATCACAACTTTCTGTGCCACCTGCTCCAGAAGATATTTGTAATATAGCATTCAAAGAATCTTCTTCTTCTGATAGAAGATTTTTTAATTCTATTTTAGAAACTAGTTTTTTTATTTTACGTAATTGAACTTCAAATTCTTTTTCTAAATCTAAATTTTCTTCTTTATTTTCTTTAGAAATAGAAAAAATTATTTTTAATTCTTCTAAAGAACTTTCTAAGTTTGTAAAAATGTCTATATCCTTTTTCATCTCGTTTATACATTTCAATGATTTTTTAAAATCATCAACATTTTTCCAAAAATTTGGATTTAACATTTTTTTTTGTTCTTTATCAAAATTGTATTTAATTTGATTTATGTTTAGAATATCATATATTTTATGAATTTTTTTTGAAAGTAATTCAATTTCTTCCATTTTTATCATAATACATTAATTTTATTTTTTTAGTTTTTTAAACTATTTCATTACTATAAATTTTTTTCACAAAATAAATAAATATATCTTTTCTAACTTTCTCAAATAAAAAAAATTTTATATGAATTTTAAAAAGTTTACTATAAAATCTCAAGAAATAATACAGGAAGCACAACATATTGCGTTGGATAAAAACCAACAGTCTATTGAAAATGCACATATTCTTAAATCAATATTAGATAACGAAAAAAATATAATTCCATTTATTTTAAAAAAATTGTATGTGTCTAGTCAATCGATAATGATTGGATTAAATAGAATAATTTCTACCTATCCAAAAATAATAGGAGGTACTTTTACTCAACATTTTAGTCAAAATGTTACAAACATGTTGAATATATCCGAGAATTATGCATCATTTTTGAATGATAAATTTATTTCTGTAGAACACATTTTTTATGGAATTTTTATGTGTAATGATCCTACATCAAAATTTTTAAAAGATCAAGGAATAACAGAAAAATCAATTAAGGATATCATTGAAAATATTAGAAAAAAAAGTGGTAACGTGGATTCTCCTACAGCAGTAGGTACTTACAATGCTTTAGAAAAATATGCTAAAAATCTTAATCAATGGGCATATAAAGGAAAATTAGATCCTGTTATTGGTCGTGATGAAGAAATACGTAGAGTTTTACAAATATTATCTAGAAGGACAAAAAATAACCCCATATTAATTGGAGAACCTGGAGTAGGAAAAACTGCTATTGCTGAAGGATTAGCGCATCGTATCATTAGTGAAGATATTCCGGATAATTTAAAAAATAAAAAAGTATTTTCATTAGATATGGCTGCTCTAATAGCAGGAGCTAAATATAAAGGAGAATTTGAAGAACGTCTTAAATCTGTAGTCAAAGAAGTTTCATCTTCTAATGGTGAAATTATTTTATTTATTGATGAAATACATACTCTGGTTGGAGCAGGTAGAGGAGAAGGATCTATGGACGCTGCAAATATTTTAAAACCAGCATTAGCAAGAGGAGAATTGAGAGCTATAGGTGCTACTACCTTAAATGAATACCAGAAATACTTTAGAATAGATAAAGCTTTAGAAAGAAGGTTTCAACAAGTTTATGTTGATGAACCTTCTACAAACGATGCTATATCTATATTACGAGGAATTAAAGAAAAATATGAAAGTCATCATAAGGTAAGAATTAAAGATGAATCTATTATAGCAGCAGTTGAGTTATCTAAACGTTATATTAACGAAAGATTTTTACCTGATAAAGCTATTGATTTAATAGATGAAGCTGCTTCCAAATTAAGAATGGAAATCAATTCTAAACCAGAAGAATTAGATGTGCTGCATAGAAAAATTATGCATATGGAAATACAAATAGAAGCTCTAAAAAGAGAAAATGATGAACAACAATTAATTCCTTTAAAAAAAGAATTATCTAAATTAAATAAAGAAAGAATGCAGTTGAAAAATCAATGGGAAATTGAGAAAGATTTAGTAGAAGGAATACAAAAAGCTAAAGATAAAATAGAAAATTTTAAATTTGAAGCAGAACAAGCAGAAAGAGTAGGAGATTATGGAAGAGTAGCGGAGCTAAGGTATGGAAAAATAAAAGAAAAAGAAAATAAAGTAAAGTCTTTAGAAGATGAATTAAAAAAACGAGAATATAAAGGAAAGAAAATGATACAAGAAGAAGTTTCCAGAGATGATATAGCACAAATAGTATCTAGATGGACAGGAATTCCTGTTACTAAAATGCTTCAAAGCGAAAAAGAAAAATTATTATTCCTAGAAAAAGAATTGCATAATAGAGTAATAGGTCAAAATGATGCGATCCAATCTGTAGCAGATGCAATAAGACGTTCTAGAGCTGGATTACAAGATGAAAAAAGGCCAATAGGCTCTTTTCTTTTCATGGGAAGTACTGGAGTAGGAAAAACAGAACTTGCTAAAACTTTAGCTGAATATTTATTTGATGATGAAAATAATATGGTTAGAATAGACATGAGTGAATACCAAGAACGTCATTCTGTAAGTAGACTTATAGGCGCACCTCCTGGATACATTGGATATGAAGAAAGTGGACAATTAACAGAAGCTATACGTAGACGTCCATATAGTGTTATTCTTTTAGATGAGATAGAAAAAGCTCATTCTGATATTTTTAATATTCTTTTACAAGTTTTAGATGATGGAAGGTTAACTGATAATAAAGGAAGAACCGTAAATTTTAGAAATACTATCATCATTATGACTTCCAATGTAGGTTCGGAAATTATACAGGAAAATTTAGATCAAGAAATTTCTTATAATAGAATAGAAGCTACAAAAAAGACTTTGATAGATTTATTAAAAAATATAGTAAGACCTGAATTTATTAATCGTATTGATGAAATTATATTATTTCAACCTCTTTCTAGAAAAGAAATTATGAATATTGTAAAATTACAAATGAAAAAATTAAAAAAGTTATTATCAAAAAGAAATATTTTTATAGAGTATACTAACGATGTTATAGAATTCTTATCAGAAAAAGGATATAATCCCCATTTTGGCGCTAGACCTTTAAAAAGAGTAATTCAACATGATATTCTCAATAATTTATCCAAAGAAATTATTAAAGATAGTCTTAAAAAAAATCATAAAATTTTAATAGACTTTTTTAAAGAGCAAGGAGTTGTATTTAGAGAATCAGAAAAATAAAAAAATGGATTATAGGTCTGGTTTTGTTAATATTATAGGGTTTCCTAATACAGGAAAGTCTACTTTAATTAATTCTATTATTGGAGAAAAAATATCTATAATAACACATAAGCCACAGACAACTAGACATAGGATATTCGGAATATATAATCAATCTAATATTCAAATTATATTTTCTGATACACCTGGAATAATAACACATCCTACAGGTTTAATGCAAAAAATCATGATGCGATATGTAAATAAATCTTTAGAAGATGCAGATGTTATATTACTTACTACAGAAATAGGAAAAAAGGATCCATTTCCTACTAGATTTGAGGAAAATATGAATCTTCAAAAAGTTCCTATTATAATTTTAATTAATAAGATAGATAAAATAGGAATAAAATATAGAGAAAATGTGTTATATGATACAATTGAATACTGGCATAAAATATATCCTAAATCAGAAATATTACCAATATCTGCATTAAAAAAAATGAATCAAGATCTATTAATAAATAAAATTATAACTCTATTATCCAAACACCCTCCCTATTATTCGGAAGATATTTTTAGTAACAAATCGGAACGTTTTTTTGTTAGTGAAATAATAAGAGAGAATATATTTCTTTTCTATAGAAAAGAAATACCTTATTGTACAGAAATACGGACAAAATTGTTTAAAGAGAAAAAAAATTACGTATATATTATATGTTCTATATACGTGGAAAGAAATTCTCAAAAAGGAATATTAATTGGAGAAAAAGGAAAAAGTTTAAAAAAATTGAAATTTTTTTCTGTTCAAAAAATTAAGTCTTTTTTAAAAAAAAAAATTAAATTAATTTTTGATGTAAAAATTTCTAAGAATTGGAGGTATGATCATAATAAACTAAAAAATTTTGGCTACTTAGATTATTTTTAAAATAAAAAATTCTTTTTTTCCAAATTGGAAAAGTATATACTTTTTTACTATTATATTTACTTTTGTAAGTAAGATATTTTCTTTTATAATTTTTTTATTCAAAAGTATAGAATTTGCTTTAATTGCACGATTAGCTTCACTTTTAGAATTGAAAAAACCTGAATTTTTTATTACATCTAATAAGAAAACACCTTTTTTAAATTCTACATTAGATAAAAACATATGTGGGATGTTCTCATATATAATCATAATAGTTTTTTCATCTAGTAATTCTAAATTTTTTTTATCAAATAAAATATTTGATATTTTCATTATTTTTTTAGATAGTTCATAACTATGAATCCATCCAGTAATTTCAAAAGCTAATTTTTTTTGTAATATTCTTTTACTTGGATCTTTTCTATGATTAGAAATTAAATTTTCTATTATTTCTTTAGATAAAAATGTATATATTTTTATATATTTTTCAACTTCACGGTCAGAAACATTCATCCAAAATTGATAAAATTTGTATGGAGAAGTTTTATTTTTATCTAACCATATGTTATCTCCGTTATTACTTTTTCCAAATTTTTCTCCATTAGATTTCGTTATTAATGGAAAAGTAAAACCATATACTTTTTTTCCTGTTTTTTTTCTAATAAGTTCTATACCTGCAGTAATATTCCCCCACTGATCAGATCCTCCTATTTGGAGTTTACAATTTTTTATTTTATTTAAATATAAAAAATCATATCCTTGTATAAGAGAATAGGAAAATTCCGTATATGAAATTCCATTTTTTTTGTTTTTTATTCTTTTTTTTACAGAATCTTTAGATATTAAATAATTTATGGTGAAAAATATTCCTATTTCACGAATAAATTCTAAAAAAGAAATATTTTTAATCCAATCAATGTTATTTAACAATTCTATTTTTTCTGAATAACTTTTAATTTTAATAAGTCTAATTATTTGATTTTTTATAGACTTTGTATTATTGTGTAAGCTTTTTTTATCAAGTAAGATTCTACTATCATGTTTTTCAGATGGGTCCCCTATAAATCCTGTTGCTTCTCCAATTAATGCTAATGATTTATGCCCCATTTTTTGAAAATGAATTAATATAATAATAGGAACTAAATTTCCTAAGTGTAAAGAATCTGAAGTGGGATCGAATCCTGTATATAGAGTAGTAGATCTTTTAAGTTGATTTTTAATACCAGGAACTTTATTTTGTATTAACCCCCTCCATGAGAGTTCATCTATGATATTTTGCATTTCAAATGTTAATTATGTAATATATCACTTATGATAAAAAAGATTATAGGATATCATATTTTTACTTATTTTATTGGTTTCCTTCATATATTTATTGGAATTCTTAAGAAAGAATTTTTCATATTGAAAATATATGTTTTTTTATTACCTATAAGTAGTTTATATCTATTAATATATTTATTTTTTAGTATTAGATATTATATATTTTATTCTTTCGTTAAATTATTTCTTTTCGTTATATTATTCTTTTATCTATATAATCATAATAACATTATAACTATATTATCTAAAAAAATATTTATTGCAAACTTTATTTTTTCATATTTTATGACTTTGTTCTTTAAAGTTTTATTCATATCAAAAAATTAATTAATTAATAATTTTCACTTATTTTATTTCTAATAAATTTTTCCTTTATAATTGTTTCTACAGATTTATTTTCTATCTTAGAATTAATCCAAGAAATAATGTCTAGATATAAAAATGTCCTTTTTTCATAAGGGTGATCATAATATTTTATTAATTTATCTTTTAATTTTTTAAATTGACTTTTAATCTGATGAGGGTAAACATTTCCTAAATTTTTAAAAAAATGAATAATCTTCTTTTGTACTATATACCAATCATCCATTTGGATAAAAAATTTATATGCAGATTGAATTTTTTGATCCATATTTTCATCTAATCCACTTTCATAACAAGCTATTAAATGTAATAATCTAGCAGAACATTGTAGATCTTGTCTTAGATTTTTTTTTTTATTTTTCATTACTTTAGATAGATACCGTATAGCATTATTATTATCTCCGCTTCCAAAATATAGACAAGCGATTTTATAATAAAGAATCATGATATAATGAGAATCTAAATGATTACAAATTTTTTTAAAATCTGTAAATAATGATGGAATGATCTTTTTTACTCCTTCTGAAAAATTTCCTTCCATATAATGTTTATTAATACGATTGGTATATGTATACATAAATATTAATATTCTAGTATTTCCATTAATCAATATTTCTCCATTTTTCACTTCATTTTCAAATTGATTGAAAATATAAGTAAACTTAGAATAATGATTTAAATAAAATAAGGTATCTAGTAAATAATGATAACCCTTTAAATAGCTTACAGGAGCTATTCTTTTTGCTTTCTTATTATTTTTAAATAATTCAATCCATTTATAAGATGATCTGTAACACATTATAAAGTCTTGTCTTATAAAATGATACCAAACTTGCGCTTGGTATAAAAATAATTTTTCATAAAAGCTAATTTTTTTAATATCAAATTTTGGAAGATTAGTCCTAAAATAAGTTTCTATAAATATTTTATCTTTTTCGTTTCTTACATAACCTACTTTAAGATATAAACCATATAATTCTAAAGAAAGATTTGATAAAGCATTGTTACATTGAACTCTTTCGATTAACTCTTTGGATTCTGCAGATAATTCTCCAGACCTAGAATATAAACTTCTAGTAATATGTTGAGATTCTATCATTTTTTCAAATTCAACCAATTCTAATAAAATTGTCTTAAATTCATAAGATCTAGCAATAATTTTTGCTTTCTCTAAGAATTTTAAACTTTGTATATACAATCCTTTGTTGTACAGTATTTTAGCAAAATCTAAATATTCACGTATTTGAATATCATGATTTTCTTTATTAGTTTCTTGTAATTTTAAACTTACTAATATTTGTTTATACAAATGGGCCTTTGTATTGGATAATTGAACTTTACTTATAATTGTACTATCTAATATTTTTTTTTCATTATAAGAATTTATCTTACTCATAATATTAAATAGTTTCATAAATTTTGAATTCTTATTTTTTTTTATTCTATTAACATAAATCTTAAAATTTATTTTTTCTGATTTAGATAAAGTTTTTATTAATAAAAATAAATGATCTGATTTATTGTAATAATTTGACATTGTAATAATATAATGGTATTTGAATTGATAGATAGAAAAATATACAATAATTTCAATTATTAGATATTGTAAATATTCATAGAATTTATTTCTGTTTCTTTTTTGGAAAAAATAGTTTTGGAACTATAAAATAATCCAGATAGTATGGAAAATAATAAAATACAGATTTTTGATACAACTTTAAGAGACGGAGAACAAGTTCCAGGTTGTAAATTAAATACAAAAGAAAAAATAAAAATAGCTAAAAGATTAGAAGATTTAGGTGTAGATATTATAGAAGCAGGATTTCCTACCTCAAGTCCTGGAGATTATAAATCTGTTCAAGAGATTAGTAAATCAGTATCAAAAACAATAGTATGTGCATTAGCTAGAGCTGTAGAAAAAGATATAGAATTAGCTGGTAATGCATTAAAATATGCTAAAAAACCTAGAATTCATACGGGAATAGGAACATCTAATTGTCACATTCTTTATAAATTTAATAGTACTCAAGAAAAAATAATAGAAAGAGCTAAACTTTCTGTAAAATATGCAAAAAAGTTTGTAGAAGATGTAGAATTTTACGCTGAAGATGCAGGACGTACAGATAATAATTTTTTAGCAAAAATTTGTGAAAATGTAATAAAAAGTGGAGCTACAGTTATAAATATACCTGACACTACTGGATATTGTTTACCAGAAGAATACGGAAAAAAAATACGTTTTTTAAAAGAAAACGTTACAGGAATACATAAAATTGTATTATCTACTCATTGTCATAATGATTTAGGATTAGCTACAGCTAATTCTTTATTCGGAATTATAAATGGGGCTCAACAAGTTGAATGTACCGTAAATGGAATAGGAGAAAGAGCTGGAAACACTTCTTTAGAAGAAATTGTAATGATAATTAAACAAAACCCACATCTAAATTTTTTTACCAATATTAACACAAAACTAATTTCTTCTATAAGTTATTTAGTATCTGATTGCACAGGAATGAAAGTACAACCTAATAAAGCTATTGTAGGAATTAATGCATTTTCTCATTCATCTGGGATACATCAAGATGGTATTATAAAAAGAAGAGAAACTTATGAAAGCATTAATCCTGAAGATGTTGGAATCAATGAATCCTCAATTATTCTAACCGCAAGAAGTGGAAGAGCTGCTTTAGCATATCGTTATAAAAAATTAGGATATTCTTTGAATAAAAGATCTTTAGATTTGATTTATTCTATATTTCTTCATTATGCAGATAAAAAGAAAGAAATTACTGATAAAGAATTAAAAATTATTTTAGAGAAAGCTAATTTAAATAATAAAAATAATAAAATATTACATTCTTCGAATAAGAAAAAAAGAATAATAAATGTTGTGTAAAAATGTTAAAATCATTGTTTGATAAAATATGGGAATCTCATACAGTAAAAAAATTAAATAACAAAATAGATGTACTTTATATCGATAGACATTACATACATGAAGTAACAAGCCCACAAGCTTTTTTAGAATTAAAAAGAAAAAATCTTTCTGTTTTTAGGCCTAAAAAAATTATAGGAACAGTAGATCATAACGTACCTACTATAAATCAACATTTACCTATTTCAGATTCTTTATCTAGAAAACAAATAAATACATTAACAAGAAATTGTAAGAATTTTGGAATAACATTATATGAGCTAGGAAATAAATATAATGGAATAGTTCATGTTATTGGGCCTGAATTAGGTCATACTCTTCCAGGAATGACAATAGTTTGTGGAGATAGTCATACTTCTACTCACGGAGCTTTTGGTAGCATAGCATTCGGAATTGGAACTAGTCAAGTAACTATGGTACTAGCTAGCCAATGTTTATTACTTTCAAAGCCTAAACAAATGAAAATTAAAATAAATGGAAATTTGAGAAAAGGAGTAACGCCAAAAGACGTGATTTTATATATAATTTCAAAATTAGGAGTAGATGCAGGAATTGGATATTTTATAGAATATTCAGGGAATACTATAGAAAAAATGAGCATGGAAGGAAGGATGACTATTTGTAATATGAGTATTGAAATGGGAGCAAAAGGAGGATTAATATCACCGGATGAGATTACTTTTAATTATATTAAGAAAAGTAAAGTATTTTTAAATGATGATTCAAAAGAAAAAATTATAGAATATTGGAAGTCTTTGAAAACAGATAAAGATAAAGTTTTTGATAAAGAATATTCATTAGAAGCTGATGAAATAGAACCTATGATTACTTTTGGTACAAATCCTGGTACTGCTATAAAAATAACAGAACCTATTCCATATAAGAATGTAGATGAAAAATCTTTAGATTACATGGGTTTTAGTAAAGGAGAATCTTTAATAGGAAAGGTTATAGATTATATTTTTATAGGAAGTTGTACCAATTCTAGAATAGAAGATTTAAGAATAGCAGCTTATGTGATAAAAGGAAAGAAAAAATCTAGTAATATACGAGCTATGGTAGTTCCTGGGTCTAATCAAGTATTAAAACAAGCTAAAGAAGAAGGGTTAGATAAGATTTTTAAAAAAGCAGGATTTGAATTTAGACAACCAGGATGCTCTGCTTGTTTAGCTATGAATGAAGATAAAATACCTTCTGGTAAATATTGTGTTTCTACATCCAATAGAAATTTTGAAGGAAGACAAGGACCTGGTTCTCGTACTTTATTAGCAAGCCCTTTAACTGCATCAGTTATCGCAATTGAGGGAAAGATTGTTGATGTAAATAAATATATCTATGAAAAAATTTAAAAAATTGATTAGTTACGTAATCCCATTGCGTATTGAAGATGTAGATACAGATCAGATCATTCCAGCTAGATTCCTAAAAGAAGTCAAACGAGATGGGTTAGGAAAAAATCTATTTAAAGATTGGCGTTATAATAATGATGGATCATTAAATAAAAATTTTATATTAAATAATCCAAATTTTTCTGGAAATATTCTTTTAACTGGTAGAAATTTTGGGTGTGGTTCTAGTAGAGAACATGCTGTTTGGAGTATTATTGATTATGGATTTAGAGTTATAATATCTAGTTTTTTTGCTGATATTTTTAAAGAAAATGCCTTAAATAATGGATTACTTCTTGTAGAAGTATCTGATAATTTTCTTAAAAAATTGTTTTCTATAATTGAAAATAAACCAAAAAAAAAAATTAAAGTAGATTTACTTAATCAAAAAGTAATAATAGAAAATACAGAAGAATTTGAAGAATTCTATATTCATCCATATAGAAAAAAATGTTTTTTAAACGGATATGATGATATAGATTTTTTAGTTTCTCTTAAAAAAGAAATAGAAATTTTTGAGAAAAAAAATATTCATTTAAAATGAAAAAAAATATTACCGTAATAGAAGGAGATGGAATTGGTCCTGAAATAATAAAACAAACAATTAAAATTCTTAATGCAATAGAAAAAAAATATCATCATGAATTTTTTTATGAAATAGCTCCAGCTGGATTTAGTGCTGTAAAAAAATTTGGAAATCCAATGCCAAAAAAAACAATAAATAGTTGCTTAAAATCAGATGCTATATTATTTGGTTGTATCGGAGATCCTGAAGGAGATAAATATTCAAACGGAATGCGACCTGAGGATGGTTTATTAAAACTTAGAAAAGAAATGGATTTATATTGCAATATTCGTCCTATAGTATCTTATCCAAGTATTAATAAATCTCCTATAAAAAAAAATATTTTAAAAAAAGTTAATTTTGTAATATATAGAGAATTAACAGGAGGTATTTATTTTGGGGATAAAGGACGTTATGAGAATGGAGAACTAGCTTATGATCATTGTATTTATTCAAAAAATGAGATAGAAAGAATAGGAAAAATAGCTTTTAAAGCAGCTAGTAATCGAAAAAAAAAAATAATAGTAGTTGATAAAGCTAATGTGCTTGAAACTTCTAGGTTGTGGCGTGAAGTTATTAGTAAAATATCATATGATTATCCTGATGTTAATCTAGAATTTATATATGTAGATCATGCAGCTATGCAAATTATTTTCAATCCTAGAAAATTTGATGTTATTTTAACAGATAATATGTTTGGAGATATTCTTTCTGATGAATCTAGTGTTATTGCAGGATCATTAGGATTGCTACCTTCTGCTTCTATAGGAAAAAAAACTCCTCTTTTTGAACCTATACATGGATCTTATCCACAAGCAAAAGGTAAAAATATAGCAAACCCTTTAGGATCAATTCTTTCATCTGCAATGATGTTAGAATATTTTGGTATGCATGAAGAAAAAAATATTATAGAAAAAGCTGTCAATAATTCTATTGAAAATAGAATATGTACCCAAGACATTATGGATAATTTATATCTATCATCAACCACTGATGAAGTAGGAGATTACATAAAAAAATATATAGAAAATCAATAATGACTTTGTATGATAGTTTCTATAATTGGTTTTTCCGGATCCATAATTTCTAATATTCGATTTATAAGAAATGGAAGAATATTATTCTTATAATCTTTATATGTTATATTTATTTTTTTATTGTAAAAAAAGTTTATAGAAACATGAATAACTGAATTATATTTATTTATATATGGAGATACAATTCCTATTCTAGGAGAATCTTCTTTTTCATAATATTTAAACCAAAGATATAAATAGATTAGTAATTGCATAACATTAGATAAATAAGGATTTTTAAAAATATTCTCTATTTCATTTGATGAAATATTTATTTCTTTTTTTTTAGAAAATCCTATTTTATAATCAATTATACGAATAATTCCATCGTATTCATCTATACGGTCTATAATTCCATGTAGTTTTATTCTTTTATTAAGATCTAATGTTGTAGATATTTTATGTTCTATTTCTCTGATAAATATTTTATGTCCGTTTCTAATAGATTCTTCGTCCCAATGAATAAAATTATCTACATAATTTTTTATAATGGGATAATACAACATTTTTTCTCCTTCTATAGTAAGGGCCGTAGTTTCCAAAATAAATTTTTTTATAACATATTCCAATTTTTTTTTAATCTCATTTTGTATTAAATCTAATGTCATTAAACTTCCCTTTAATGGACAATATAATGTTTCTAATACCTGATGTATTATTTTTCCTATTTCTTGTTTAATATTAGTTTTTTCTAAATCTTTTAATCCTAATATTTTTTTATAATAGAATAATATAGGGTTATAATTATATAAATGAATGGAAGAAGGTGAAAAACCTTGATAGGCTAACTTATCTAAACTTTTAATTATTGATCGTGTTTTTTTAATTACAATGGGAGTTGTATTTAAATTTTTAGGAATAAAAGGAAAATTAATTTGTTTGATGGAAATATTAGAAATTCTTTCTATTTGATGAATAAAGCGACTTTTTTCTCCTGAATTTAATTCATCAGGGTTATTTTTATATATTATAAATATTTTGTTAGAAAAATGTAAAATTTTCATAAGGTGGTGAAAATAAAAATTTTCATTGTTGTAATCGATTTCTAATTTTTTACGAATATCAAATGGAATAAAAGAATAAGTATTTTTATTATAATAACTAGGGATTATTCCTTCATTAAAAGAAGTGATAATTGTTGTATCAAAATCATCAAAAATAAAATGATCGTCAATAAAACCTGTTACTGTTATGTATACCTCATTTTTATTACTATCTTCATTTTTTTTTATATAACGGATACTTTCTGTATTTAAAAATTGTTCATAGTAGCTAAAAATATCTTTTATTCCAAAAAATAAATTAGTTTTCTTTCTAACTATTATTTTTATTTTTTGTATATAATTTTCTAATTTAGAAATAAATTCATGTTCTATAGAATAGAGAGAAGTATCTTCTTTAAAAAATTTTTTTATTTTTCTAATAAAATTAAGAAGACTAAGAAGTATTTTTTTTGTATCAGAATTTTGGATTTCTAATATGAAACGTAAATCATTATTTAATAAATATTTATTTAGATCATGCTCTGAAATAAAAATTGATTTAGTTTCTAATAAAATCCTCAATAAGGAATCTTCTTGTAAAAAGAATTTTTTAATATATCTATCCGATAATAATCTTATTATATCTTTTTTATTAAACTCTTTATGTTTATTTTTTTTTAATAATAATTGAAATATTGAATCAATAGTATAATGTATAGAAACCATTCTTAATGGATATTCTATATTAAAATTGTAATAACATCCTTTTATTCTTTTAATAGAATGTAATAGAGGAACAAACAAGTATTTATCTCCAATAGCTACAAGTATTTTCTTTCTACATTTGTATTTTTTATTATTATCATCATATAATGAATAAATTATATTTTCTACAATTTTTACTTGTTCTATTTCTTTTGAAACACTAATGATTTCTAAATTATCTAATTTTATTCTTTCTTTTTTTAATATTAAAAAATATTTTTTTCTAAAATTATGTTCAGATAGATCATATATGAATCCTTTCTCATATTTATCAATTTTATTTAAAAAATATCTTACATATTTTTCATATAAAAAATTACTATTAAAAAATAAGATAATCGTTGTATTAACATTTTTATAAAAAAATGAATCTAAATATTTATTTACTAACAATCTAAATATCATCTCTTTATAGGCAAACCCTTTTTTCAAAAGTTCAGATTGTAAAGTTTTATAATACTCATAAACTTTTTCCCAAAAAATGAATTTTTTTTCTTTTAAAAAAGAAATGTTTGTAGTCCATTTTTTTATTTTTTCTGCAGAAATAACCAAAGAAAAAAAATTTTCTATATCTATTATTTCATAATCTATATTCTTAAAATCATTCAAAATCTTAGGCCCCCATTTTAAATAATAACTGAAATTATTTTCTATTTCACTCTTATTTTTTAATGAATAAAATAAATAAAGAAGCAAAAAATTATTATCTATAATACGTAATCCTGAAACATTCTCCAACAACTTTTCTATTGTAAGAAAAGATACACAAAGAGGATTTACTGTAAATTGATATTTACTTTTAATGTATTCTATAATAGAATCACCAACTGATGTTAGTATGAATTTTTCACCCAATTTTATTTTTTTATCGAAAAAAAAATACTGTATTATTCTATCAATTCTTTTTTTCACAAGAAAAAAATTTTTTGATATTTATTTTATCTTTTTGTATTTGTTCTCTTAATTCTTGAATAGATGAAAATTCTTTTTCATTTCGTATAATATCAATAATAAAAATATCTATTTTATTTCCATAAATATTTTTAAAAAAATCAAAAATATGTACTTCTATTTTAATTTCTTTATTTTTTTTATCTATGGTCGGATTAAATCCTATGTTTAACATTCCTTCATAAAGGTTATTTAAATAATTTATTTTTACAGCATAAACTCCTTTTTTTGGAATTAATTTTTTAGAATTTACTTTAATATTAGCCGTTGGAACTCTTATTATCGATTTTCCTATTCCTTTTCCTTTTATAACATAACCAGATATAGTATAAAAATACCCTAAAGCTTCATTTGCCCACCTTATATTTCCTAATAATAGAGATTTTCGTATATTGGTAGAACTTATTATTTTTTTCCTTAATTTACAAAGAGAAACTCTATAAATTTGGAAACCATAAACATGAGAAAGTTTTTTTAGCTCTTCGTAAGAACCATCTCTATTCCTTCCAAAATGTGCGTCGTGTCCATTTATTATTTTTTTAATTTTAAACTTAGAATGTAAAATATTAAAAAAATCTGTAATACTTAATCTTGAAAAAGATAAGGTAAAAGGTTGAATTATTAAATGTTTTATTCCTATTTCTTTTAATTTATTTATTCTCTCATTGAGAGAATTTAAATACAAAAAATTTTTTTTAGGAGTTAATATTTTTCTTGGATGTGGATTAAAGGTTAATAGAATAGGACAATATTTATGTTCGGATCTAAATAGTAAATTTTTAATTATTTCTCTATGTCCAATATGAACTCCATCAAAAACTCCAAGTGTAAAAACACAAGGAGAAAAAGAGGAAAAATCATCAATTGATGAATAAATTTTCAAAATTTTATTTTTTTTCTCTATACATTTACAACGGATTTAAAGATACTTGATAATTATGGATTTTTACAATAAACAGACATATTCAAAGTTAACATTTTCTAAAAAAAGTGATTGACATCATGTATAAAAAAAATAAATTAAAAGGCGTAATAAGTAAAATTATAGGGCCTATAATTGATGTATCTTTTAAAGATAATGATGGAAATAATCTTCCTAAGATTTATGATGCATTAAAAGTAAATTTTGATAACGATAAAAAAAAAATTATTCTAGAAGTTCAACAACATATTGGTGATAAAAAAGTTCGTTGTCTTTCTATAGGAGAAACAGATGGATTAAAAAGAGGACAAGAAGTATATGCATTGAATCATCCAATTAGTGTTCCTATAGGAGAATATATTAATGGTAGAGTCTTTAATGTTTTAGGAGATTGTATAGATGGATTAGGTAAAATAGATAAATCTATGACTAGACCTATCCATAATGATCCTCCAATTTTTGAAGATCTATCTACAGAAACAGAAATCCTATATACAGGTATAAAAGTAATAGATTTAATAGAGCCTTATCCGAAAGGGGGAAAAATTGGTTTATTTGGAGGAGCAGGAGTTGGTAAAACAGTGTTGATTCAAGAATTAATTAATAATATAGCAAAATGTCATGGAGGAAAGTCTGTATTTGCGGGGGTAGGAGAAAGATCTAGGGAAGGAAATGATTTATTGCGAGAAATGTTAGAATCTGGAATTATTCAATATGGAGAATCTTTTTTAAAGTCTATGAAAGAAGGAAATTGGGATATTACTAAAGTAGATAAAGAAGCCTTAAAAAAATCTAAAGCAGTTTTTGTATTTGGACAGATGAATGAATCTCCTGGAGCTAGAGCTAGGGTTGCATTATCTGGATTAACATTAGCGGAATATTATAGAGATCAATCTATAGATGGAAAAAAAGGACAAGATGTTTTATTTTTTATAGATAATATCTTTCGTTTTACTCAAGCTGGATCTGAAGTATCAGCATTATTAGGTAGGATTCCGTCTTCAGTAGGATATCAGCCAACTTTATCATCTGAAATGGGGGCTATGCAAGAAAGAATTACTTCTACAAAAAATGGATCTATTACTTCAGTACAAGCTGTTTATGTTCCTGCAGATGATCTAACAGATCCTGCTCCTGCAGTTACATTTTCTCACTTAGATGCTACAACTGTTCTTTCAAGGAAAATAGCTTCTTTAGGTATTTATCCAGCAATAGATCCATTAGATTCTACTTCTAGAATTTTATCTCCAGACATAATAGATAAAAAACATTATGATTGTGCGCAACGGGTTAAAGAGATTTTACAAAAATATAATTCTTTACAGGATATCATAGCAATATTGGGAATTGAAGAATTAAACGAAAAAGATAAATTGACTGTTTATAGGGCAAGACGTGTTCAACGTTTTTTATCTCAACCATTCCATGTAGCGAAGCAATTTACAGGAATTGAAGGAAAATTTGTAAATATTGAAGATACTATTAAAGGTTTTAATATGATAATGGATGGAGAATTAGATAACATTCCAGAAACTGCTTTTAATTTAAAGGGAACTATAGAAGAAGTTATCAATCATGTAAAATTGAAAACATAATTAATTAATAATAATCATGGAAGTAAAGGTTATAAACAGTAAAAAAATTTTATATCAAGGATCTATATCTTCTATTGTAGCTCCTGGTTTTAATGGTTATTTCCAAATATTAGAAAACCATGCCCCCTTTATCTCTATATTAATAAATGGATTTTTAAAATTATCAATAAATATGAATGAAAATAAAAAAATAAAGATAGAAGAAGGAGGTTTGTTACGAGTAAAAAAAAATAGTATTTTTGTAATTATTTTATGATAATTTATTTATAGGAACTTAATTTCATATATTCTTTTCTATTTTTAAATATTTTTATAGCACTAAAAATAGCTTCTTCAAATGAATTTTCATTAGCTATTCCCTTTTTTGCTATGTCATATGCTACTCCATGATCTGGAGAAGTCCGGATTTTAGGCAATCCTGCCGTAAAATTTACTCCTTCATTGAAAGTTAATATCTTGAAAGGAATTAATCCTTGATCATGATACATTGATAAAACAGCGTCAAAATTACGATAGTTTTGGTTCCTAAAAAATCCATCTGAAGAATAAGGACCAAAAATTAACCATCCTTTTTTCTGGAATAAATTTTCTATTGCCGGTTTTATTTTTATTTTTTCTTCATCTCCTATCAATCCATTATCTCCAGAATGAGGATTTAAACCTAATACTGCAATTTTAGGTTTTTCTATAGAAAAATCAATTATGAGAGATTTATGTAAAATTTTAATTGATTTTATTATTTTTTTTGTAGTTAATTCAGAATTAATTTTTTTTAATGGAATATGATTAGTAACTAAGGCTATTTTTAATGAATCATGAATCATTATCATTAATGATTCTCCACCTAAAATATTTTGTAAATATTCTGTATGACCGTAAAATGATAATCCTTTAAAATTCATAATTTTTTTGTTCACAGGAGATGTAACAAGAACATCTATTTTTCCTTCTTTTAAACTTTTTACGGATTTTTTCAAAGAAAGTATAGGGTACTTTCCAGATTCAGGATGGTTTATTTTTATTGATTCAAATTTTACATCATCTTTCCATACATTAAAAACATTAATTTTATGGTCAGTGATTTCTTTAAGATTTCTTATCTCTTTTATGTTATTAATTTCTATATTAAGAATCTTTTTATAATAAGTGCATAATTTAGTAGATCCGAATAATATTGGTGTAAAAAAATCTAAAAGTCTTTTTTTTCTACAAACTTTCAAAAAAATTTCCATTCCAATTCCATTAATATCTCCAGTAGTAATTCCTACTTTAATTTTTTTTTTCCTATAATTCATTATAATAATATTTTTTTAAACAAAATTAATTATAATTATAATACATATGTTTACTGGAATTGTAGAATGTGTAACAAAGGTTCATGATATTTGTTACGATAAGAATAATATGCATATTACTCTTAATAATCCATTTTATGAAATAAAAATTAATCAAAGTATTAGTCATAATGGAATATGTCTAACCGTTGCAAATATTAATATTAATGAAAAAACTTATTCTGTAATAGCTTCTGAAGAGACTTTATTATGCACAAATTTAAAACTTTTAAAAATTAAAGATGAAGTTAATTTAGAAAGAAGTTTAATAATTCATAAAAGATTGGATGGACATATAGTACAAGGACATATAGATACAACAGCAAAAATTGTTAAAATAAAAAATAGAAATGGAAGTTGGCTATTTTTTTTTGAAACTAGGAAAAAAATAACCAATCTTGTTGTAGAAAAAGGGTCTATTGCTGTAAACGGAATAAGTCTTACTATTATCAAATTCTTTAATGAATATTTATTTCATGTTTCTATTATTCCATATACTTATGAAAAAACAAATTTAAAACTATTAAGAATAGGTAATATTGTAAATATTGAATTTGATGTTATTGGAAAATATATTAATAATTACGTTAAAAATATAAAAAAATAATTTTTTTATATTTTTACATATTTGGTGCTCCAGATAAAATATCTGATGAAATATTTTTTTTGTATATAGAAAAATGATCATTAAATTTATTAATTAATGTTCTAACTTTTTTTTTGTACATTTCTTTACATTTCCATATGTTTCTTGGATTTAATATATTAGAAGATACTCCTGGACAAAATTTTGGAATTTTAAATCTAAAAATAGGATCTATTTCATATGGAACTTTTAATAAAAAGTTATCTAAAACATTTTTAACAATACGTCTAGTATCATTTAGTTTTATACGAAAAAAATATTTATTATCTTTTGTAATTAATCCTGTATTTATCATCCACACTGATATATTAGAATTATTATTCAATTTATCCATTAACATATTTGTATATTTAATAGGGTGTAAAGGCATAAATGGGGCACCAAAACAAGAAGAAAAAGTAGCTACCGGTTCTTTTATATTTAATTCTGTTCCAGCTACTTTAGAAGTATATCCTAATAAAAAATAATAGGTTGACTGTTCTTTATTTAATTTAGCTATAGGAGGTAGAACTCCAAACGCATCATAAGTAAGAAAGAAAATATTTTTTATATTAGAAGATGATAATTTTTTTTCAATATTATTTATAAAATGTATTGGATAACTTATTCTTATATTTTCCGTAATAGAATCATTAAAGAAATCTACTTCTTTATTTTTTTTAAGGATAACATTTTCTAAAATTGCTCCTTTTCTTATTGCGTTATAAATCATAGGTTCTTTTTCTTTGGAAATTCCAAATATTTTTGCATAACATCCTCCTTCAAAATTAAAAATAATGTCATCATAAGTCCATCCATGTTCATCATCTCCTATTAAATTTCTATTAAAATCATTAGATATGGTCGTCTTTCCTGTTCCAGATAATCCAAAAAATAAAGCTGTATCTTTTTTATGTTTTCCAACATTAGCAGCACAATGCATAGGAAATACATTTTTGTATGGTAATGTGAAATTTAAAACAGAAAATACAGATTTTTTTATTTCACCTGTATACCCTGACCCTCCAATTAATATTATTTTTTTAGAAAAATTTAATATAGAAAAATTTCCTTTACGAGTTCCATATTTATGAGTATTTGATTGAAAACCTGGAGCACATAATAATAACCAATTTGGTAAAAAATTTTCATTGAATTTATTATTCAATCTAAAAAATAAGTTATAAATGAAAAAATCTGACCATGGATATTCGTTAATAGAACGAATATTCATATTAAAACGTTTATCAGAACAGAGATATCCATCTCTAATATATAGTTCTTTTCCTGATAAATATTCAACCATTCTTTTATATAACTTATCAAAGTTCATTGGATCAAATGGAATATTAAATTTTTTATCCCACCATATTTTATTATCTGTAATGGAATCTTTAACAATAAATCTATCATCTGGAGATCTTCCAGTAAAATATCCAGTATTAATAGCTAATACTCCAGATTTTGTTTCTATTCCCATTTTTTTCTTAATGATTATACTCTGTAATTCATAAGAACTCAATTGATAATTATTTAAAGAGTTAAAAATTCCATAGCTTTCTAAAGAGAGAGAGATCATAATTATTATTCTATTCTACTATATAAAAACAAATGTATGTATGATTTATAAAAGTTTACTAATTTTGTATCATAAAAAAAAATATAACCTATGTCTGATATAGCATCTAGAGTTAATGCTCTTATCGTAGAAAAATTAAGTGTAGAAGAAGGGGATGTTATTCCTACTGCAAGTTTTACTAATGATTTAGGTGCAGATTCACTAGATATAGTGGAACTTATAATGGAATTTGAAAAAGAATTTAACATTAGTATTTCTGATGAAAAAGCAGAAAAAATAACAACAGTAGGAGAAGCCATACAAGCTGTAGAAGATATTTTATCAATGAAGAAAAATGATGTTAAATAACTAAATAAATAATAACTGATTGTATGGAACTATGGAGAAATTAAAAAGGGTAGTTATTACAGGGCTTGGTAGTATTACTCCGATAGGTAATAATATTAAAGAATATTGGATTTCTCTTATTAGCGGAAAAAATGGAACTGCACCTATTACTTATTTTGATACCAGTAAATACAAAACAAAATTTGCTTGTGAATTAAAAGATTATGATCCAACTATTTTTTTTAGTAAAAAAGAAATAAAAAAATTAGATCCTTGTGCTCAATACGGAATTATAGCCTCTGAGGAGGCTATAAAAAATAGTGGAATTAATTTTTCTAAAGAAAAAAGAGAAAGAATTGGAGTGATTTGGGCTTCTGGAATTGGTGGTTTATTGAATTTAGAAAAATCTATTTTAGATTATTTTTCTGGAAACCGATATCCTAGATTTAGTCCATTTTTTATTCCAAAAATGCTTATAGATATTACTGCAGGGTTTATTTCTATGAATTATGGAATTCACGGCCCAAATTATGCTACCGTTTCTGCATGTGCATCTTCTTCTAATGCTATTGTAGACGCTTATCATTTAATTTGTTTAGGAAAAGCAGATATTATGGTTACTGGAGGTTCTGAAGCTGCTATTACAGAAAGTGGAGTAGGAGGTTTTAACGCTTTACATGCTTTATCTACCAGAAATAAAGATTATAAAACGGCATCCCGTCCTTTTGATGAAAATAGAGATGGGTTTGTTTTAGGGGAAGGTGCAGGCTGTCTTATTCTTGAGGAATATAAACATGCTATAGATAGAGGAGCAAATATATATGGAGAAATAGGAGGAGTAGGAATGTCTGGAGATGCTTATCATATTACTACCCCTCATCCTGAGGGAAAAGGAATTATTTTAGCTCTTAAAGAGGCCATAAAAGATGCTGGAATAAAATGTGAAGAAGTTGATCATATTAATACTCATGGTACTTCTACAAAATTAGGAGATCTTGCAGAAGTAAAAGCCCTCAAAAAAGTATTCAATGAAAACATTTATAATATAGATATTAATTCTACAAAATCTATGACTGGTCATTTATTGGGTGCCGCTGGTGCAATAGAAGCAATAGCGACTATACTCCCTTTAACAAAAAAAAAAATACCTCCAACTATTAATTTATTTCATATAGACAAAAATATAGATCCAAAAATTAATTTTATTCCAAATAAATCCATAAATAGAGAAGTAAAGATTAGTATATCTAATACTTTTGGATTTGGTGGTCATAATGTTTGTATTTTATTTAAGAAAATAGATGTTATCTGATAATAATAGTAACAATGAAAAATTTTCTTCTATTTTAGTTAAAAGATTAAGTAAAATATTAGGATTTAAACCAAGAAATACAAACTTTTTAAAAGAAGTACTTATATATAGTTTTCCTGCAAAAGATATTAATCACAAGAAAATGAACTCTATTCATTTTCAAAGATTAGAATTTTTAGGAGATGCTGTATTAAATACTATAGTATCACATTTTTTATATGAACAACTACCTGAAAAAAAAGAAGGAGAGTTAACTCAAATACGATCTAAAATCGTATGCAGAAAAAATTTAAATGAATTGTCTAAGAAATTAATTCTTACAGATCTTTTTTTGGAAAAGAATCTTATATCAGATAATATTTTGGGAAATACACTTGAGGTTTTAATAGGATTTATTTATTTAGATATAGGTTATGAAGGTTGTAAGCATTTTATAAATAAAATAATGCAAACTCATGTAAGTATAGAAAAACTTCAAAATGAAATTTCTAGTTATAAAGTTTGGATAATTGAATGGGCTCAGAAGAATAAAATTATTATCAATTTTAAAACTTTTTTAGAAAAAGAATATAAAAATAAAAATAAAGTTACTTATTTATCTAAACTTAAGATTACAGAACATAAAATAAAAACAGAAGGAAGAGGTCCCTCAAAAAAAAAATCTGAAGAAATGGCCTCAAAAGAAGCTTATATTCTTATTAAGGAATCGAACAAAAAAAAGTAAATGAAAAATTTGAAAATTTTAACTTCATGCTTAATTTTTTTAATAAAGAAAAAAAATTTCCTCATATAAAAGAAGGAGAAGGTCATCCTTTAATATTGCTTCATGGACTTATGGGGGGCTTAAGTAATTTTCAAGCTTTATTAGATTTTTTTCCTAAAAAAGGTTATAAAGTAATTATTCCTTCATTACCTATTTATAATATGCCTTTATTTTTGACTAATATTTCTAATTTATCTAAATACGTAATTCAATTTCTAATGGAAATAGGAATTAAAAAAGCTACTTTAATAGGAAACTCTCTTGGAGGACATCTTGCTTTAATTATAGCAAAAAAAAGAATAGATTTAGTACATTCTCTAGTTTTAACAGGAAGCTCAGGTTTATTTGAAAAAGCTTTTGGAGATGCTTTTCCAAAAAGGGAAGATTATGAATATATCAGAAAAAAATCACAAGAAGTATTTTATGATCCAAAAATAGCAACTAAAGAATTAGTTGATGAAGTTTTTCATATTGTAAATGACAGAAAAAAAGGAATGAAAATTTTATATATTGCAAAAAGTGCTATGAAATATAATATGTCTAAAGATTTATCCGTAATAAAACAACCCATTTGTCTTATTTGGGGAAAACAAGATCATGTTACTCCTCCAGAGATAGCTGAGGAATTTCATAGATTACTTCCACATTCGGAATTATATTGGATAGATAAATGTGGTCACGTTCCTATGATGGAACATCCTAAAATATTCATAAATATTTTAGAAAAATGGTTATCTAAATTTGATTTTAATCATGAAAATTACTTCTGTAAAATTTAAAAAAAGCATAGTAGATATAAATCAATATCATAATAATGATAGTATATTTCCAGAATATGCTTTTTTTGGACGTTCTAATGTCGGTAAATCTAGTTTAATAAATTATATAGTCAATAAAAATGTTGCTAATGTTTCTTCTTATTTAGGTAGTACACGATATATTAATTTTTTTCTAATCAATAACAAATGGTACTTAATAGATTTACCAGGGTATGGGTATTCTTCAAGAAGAAAAATTGATGTTGATAATATTAAAAAATTAGTAGATAATTACATATTTTTTCGAAAAAAAATTGTTTCTTTATTTTTATTAATAGATTCTAGACTTTTTATTCAGAAAAATGATTTTGATTTGATTAAAAAATTAAATAATAAAAAAATAAATTTTTGTGTTGTTTTTACAAAAATAGATAAAACAAGCAGCCTAACTGTTGATAAAAATATATTTTGTTATATAAATGAAATTAAAAAAAATAAGTTATCTATTCCTATTTGGTTTAAAGTTTCTGTTAAAAAAAAATATGGAAGAAAAAATATAATCAGATATATGGAAGAACAATTATTGGTTTATAAACAAAAACTAATTATTCCTAGTTCATAGGATCTTAATCCAAAACCAAATATGGTACCTTTACAAACAGATGATAAATATGATGTTTTTCTAAAGGATTCTCTAGAATGAATATTTGAAATATGAATTTCAATAACTGGAGAGATTATTGATTTTATAGCATCAGCTATACCTATAGAAGTATGAGTATATGCACCTGCATTTATAATAATTCCGTCACAATAAAAACCTATATCATGTAATATGTCTATAATTTTTCCTTCACTATTATTCTGATAATAATTAATTTCTATATTAGAGAATAATTCTTTTTTCTTTAATTCTTTTAGAAAATCAGTGAAACTTTTATGACCATATATTTTTTTTTCTCTTTTTCCTAAAAGATTTAAATTTGGTCCATTAATTATGCTTATCTTTTTTTTCATAAAAAAAATTTTTTTCAACTATTTTATTAACTATTTTTTCATCTAAAAAACACCATTTTCCTATTTTAAGGTTTTTTTTATGAAATCCAGCGAAATTTATTCTGTCTAAATGATTAACTCTATAATTCAATTTTTTAAAAATTCGTTTAATGATTCTATTCCATCCTATGGATAATCCTATTTCTACTTGATTTTTTTGAAAACTTTTTTTTATGAAAGAAACTTTAACTTTTCCTTCTTTTAAATAAATTTTTCCTTTTCTTATTTCATCTAAATCTTTGCTATTAATTTCTTTATCTAAATAAACGTGATAGATTTTTTTTACATGAAATTTTGGATGAGTTAATTTTTCGGTAAGAAATCCATCATTTGTAATAAGTAAAACTCCTGTAGTTGAATAATCTAATCTTCCTATAGGAAAAAGTCTATGTATTTTTGGTATTAAATCTATCACTGTTTTTCTATTAAATTGATCTTTTGTAGAGCAAATACAATTTTTAGGTTTATTTAGTAGTATATATATTTTATTATTATTATTCTTAATAATTTTTCCATTGTATTTTACAATATCATTTATATCAACTAAACTTCCTAGTTTTAAAACAGGAGTTCCATTAATTTCTACGGTACCTGATTGAATTAATTCCTCTGCTTTTCTTCTAGAAGAAATACCAGCATTGGATAAATAATGATTTAATCTTATTTTTTTAGACATTATTTTTTTTTTAGAAATGAAATACAACTTCAGTTGCATATTTTCTTAATTGATTTTTTAATATTTCATAATTTGAAGTAAAACCTAATATAAATCCTCCACCTCCAGAACCACATAATTTTAAATAATATCTATTGTTTAAAATACCTTCTTCCCATATTTTCCAAAGTGTTTTTGGAATCATAGGACGAAGATTATTGAAAATCCAAGTGGAAATATTTTTTACATTTTTTAATAAAAATTCAAAATCCTTTTTAAGGAAAGATTCTACGCATTTTTCATTATACATCATAAATTCAGATTTTAAAATTTTTCTAAAATTATTATCTTTTAACTTTCCAAGAAAAAATTTTGTCATGGAAAATGTTTTACTCGGAAATCCAGAATTTAATAAGAAAATAGTTATTTTTTCTTTATTATTATTTGGTAGTTTTATTGTAGTAATATTTGTTTTTGAACGAATAAGTAGAGGAATATTTAAATAACAAATTAGAGGATCAATTCCAGAACTTTTTCCATGAAAAAAAGATTCCATATGGCTAAATATCTTTTTTAAGATTATTGCATGTTTTAAACATTTTTTTAATTTTTTTTTTGCATATCTATCATAAATAGCAGCTATTAATGCTCCAGAACTGCCTATTCCATACCCTTGAGGAATATTTGAATGAAAAAAAATTCCTTTTCGTAAATCTTCATAAAAATTTTTTAAATTCAATTTTATTAAATTTTTTCTTTTTTTTTCTATAATCGATAAAAAACTATAATATTTTTTTATTTCATAATTAGAATATAGAATTTCTTTATTAAATTTTGTATGAAATTCTAAAGATCCTGTATAAAAATTATGAGGGACGGAAATTCCTACAGAATTTTCCATTACACCATACTCTCCGAACAGAAGTATTTTTGCAGGAAAAAATTTTTTTCTCATTTTTTTTCCTTAAATATTTAAAAGTATTTCTTAAAAAAAAAACTTAATGGAAACTAAATTAATCTTTTTTTCATATATTTCTACAAAAATTTAGATTTTTTTCTTACTATAAAATAAATGAAGATGAAAATAGCCTTATATGGACAGAAATTTGGAAAAAAAAATATCCCTTACTTAAATCAGTTCATAGGTTATGCATCGAATAACTCAATAGATATATATATTGAAAAATCTTTTTTAAATATTTTAAACTCTTTTGAAGAACTAAAAAATCTAAATTTTCCTGTTTTTTCTCATCATAAGGAATTGACTAAAGATTTCAGTCTAATGTTTACTTTTGGAGGAGATGGGACTATATTATCAGCCATTACTCTGATCAGAGATTCTGGTATTCCAATAGTTGGAGTAAATACAGGAAATTTAGGATTTTTAGCATCTTTTAATAAAGATGTTTTCGTAAAAAAAATAGATCAGATTTTCAATAAAAAATTGCTTTTAATGCAAAGAAGTTTGTTGTGGCTAGAAACTTCGATAAAAAAAAATAATAAAAAATTTTTTAATTTTGCATTGAATGAAATAGTTATTTTTCGTAAAGAAACAGTATCCATGATTACTATAGATGCTTATATTAATAACGAATTTTTAACATCTTATTGGGCAGATGGATTAATTATTTCAACTCCTACAGGGTCTACCGGATATTCTTTAAGCTGTGGTGGTCCTATAATAAGCCCTGATAATAAAAATTTTGTTCTTACTCCTATTTCTCCACATAATTTATTTTCTCGTCCATTAATCATATCAGATCAACAAAATGTTCATTTGAAAATACATAGTCGTGTGAAATCTTATTCCTTATCTATGGATACTCGACTTATTTCCATGAGCCAAGAAAATGAACTTTATATTAAAAAAGCACCTTTTTATATATATCTTCTTCAAGAAGGAGAAAATACATATTATAAAACTTTACGGGAAAAACTTTTATGGGGGATAGATAAGAGAAATTAAGTTTATATTTTTTATTTAATATATATTTATGATGATAGAATTAGAAGAAAATTTATTAAAAAAAATAGACTATAATAAAATTCCTAACCATGTAGCTATTATTATGGATGGAAACGGTCGTTGGGCTGAAAAAAGAGGAAAATTTAGAACATTTGGACATGAAAAAGCAATAGAATCAGTAAAGGAGACTATAAGTGTATGTAGAGAATTAAGTATTCCTTATGTAACTTTGTATGTTTTTTCATCAGAAAATTGGAACAGACCAAAAAAAGAAATAGAAAACTTAATGAAGTTGCTTTATGTTAATTTAAGAATTAATTTAGAGGAAATTCATGAAAAAGATGTGAAAATCATTATCATAGGAGAAATAGAAAAATTTTCTAGACTTATTCAAAAAGAGTTACTTTTTTTTATAAAAAAAACAGAACATAATAGATCTGGAACTTTGATATTAGCATTAAGTTATGGGTCTAGAGAAGAGATTTTAAGAGCTACGAAAAGTATAGCAAAAAAGGTATGTGAAAATGAAATTTTATTAAAAAATATAGATGAATTTTTTTTTAGAAATCATTTGTATACCAAAGATTTACCAGATGTAGATTTAATTATAAGAACAAGTGGAGAAAAACGAATTAGCAATTTTTTACTTTGGCAATCTGCTTATGCTGAATTGTATTTCACTAATATTTTATGGCCTGATTTTAGAAAAAAAGATTTTTATAAAGCTATAATAAATTATCAAAAAAGGAAACGTCGTTTTGGAAACATAAAATAATTTCCTGTATTTATGAAAAAAAATATTTTTATCAGCATTTTTTATTTATTAATAATAATACAAATTCTGCAAGAAAAAAGTTATTCTATTTCACTTTCAAAAAAGAAATATAATATTTATCGTTCAGATAATTTAGATAATTATTCTTTTATTAGAAATGAAAATAATTATTTATTCAAAATAAGAAATATACATGTTATTGGAAAAACAAAATATGATAGTAATTTTATTTCTAAATTATCCAATTTATATTCCGGAAATTTTATTAATATATCTGATAATGAAATCAATAAAATAATAAAAAAATTGTGGAAAAGTAATTTATTTCAAAATATTACTATTTATAAGAAACATGTATTAAAAAATAATATAGATATCTATTTTGAGTTAGAAGATCTAATAGAAATAGATAAAATAAAAACAAATGGAATAATAATTAATGAATTTCCTATACTTAGAAACATTAAATATAAAAATAAGATTTCCAACAATTTTATTCAAAATATTAAAAATGAAATTAATGAATATTTTAAAAATAAAGGATATCATGAAATTAGTATAAAATGCAAAATAATTACAGAAAATGGAAAAAATATTTTATTTATTGATGTAAACAAAGGGGAAAAAATTGGAATAAAAGAAATATTATTTGAGGGAAATAAAGAAATGAGTAGGGAACAACTATTCGAGTTTATGAAAAAAATTAAGAATAATTTTTATATTCCAATAATAGATAAATCAATTTATGTTTTTGTTGAAAAAAATATACAAGAAGACATAAAAAGTATTATCGATAAATATAAATCGATGGGTTTTATAGATGTACAAGTTTTTCTTGATTCAGTATGGAAAGAAAGTTCTGGATATTATAGTATAAAAATAAAAATTATTGAAGGAGATAAATATTTTATCGGAAATGTTAAATTCATCGGAAACAAAAATATAAATACAAATAGATTAAAGGATATTTTTTTTTATAAAGAAGGAGATGTTTATGATCTAATAAATATTAAAAAGAAAATATTAGATAAAATAAATCCAAGTATTTTATATGAATATTTAAATTCAGGGTTTTTGTACGTTAAGATAAAACCTATAGAAAGGATAATAAATAATAAAATTTATTTAGAAATACAAATAGAGGAAAATAACCCTGTGTACATACATAATGTAAAAATATCTGGAAATTCAATTACTAAAGATCATGTTATAAAAAGAGAGTTAACTACTCATGAAGGAGAACTTTTTTCTAATAAAAATATAAAAAAAAGTTTATTTAATTTGGAAAATTTAAACCTATTTAACAAGGTTTATCCAAAAATTTATATAACAAATGAAAGAAAAAATTCAGTAAATATAGAATGGTGTATCGTAGAAAAAAATACTAATGAAATACAATTTAATGGAGGTTTTGATGGAAAAAATATCAAAAAATTTATTGGAGATTTTAGAATAAATTTTAACAATTTTTCTTTGAAAAATTTTTTTAATTGGAGATATTGGAATCCTATTCCTCAAGGAGAAAATCAAAAATTAGTAATATTTAGTCAATTAGGGAGAGATTTTTCATCTTATGGATTTACTTTTACAGAACCTTGGATTGGAAAAATTAATCCCGCGTCTTTAACATTATATAGTAGATATTCTTTAAAAAAGATAAAAAATAATGATAATTCCTTTTTTTTGTATCAAAAAAATGATAATGATAAAATTGGAGGAATAAAAACATTAGAGAGAAAGAGAAGTTCTATACAAATAGAAAAATTTTTGAAATTTTTAGATCCTTATTCTAAAATTTCATTTTTAATAGATTATGATATTTCTTCATATAAAAAAGAAATATTGCCAGATTATCATCTCCAACATATATTTAGAAATATTAGTTCTTTAATTTCATTTCAAAGAACTTCAATAAAACCTAATTTTATTTTTCCTATAAAAGGATCAAAAACACAATTTGATATAGAATTTACACCTCCATATTCTATTTTCATAAATAAAAATAATGATGTTTCTAATAAAAATAAAGAAATAGATTGGATAGAATATTCTAAACTTAGAATCAATACTCTTTGGTATAAGAATATAATAAAAAATATGGTATTAAAAATTGGAGGGGAATTTGGATGTTTAGGTACAAGTAAAAAAAATAAATTATATCCATTTCAAAAATTTTACATGGGAGAAATTCCAAATAACTTAAAGTCGGAAGATATAAATATAATTCCATTAAGAGGTTATTTAACAGAAATAAAAAATTCAAAGGATTCAATAAAAAACGGAGGAGTTATTTATGATAAAATTATTTTAGAAATTCGTTATTTAATAAATAAAATTCCAAATTTTAACATTTGGACTACCTCATTTATAGAAGGAGGAAATATTAGTAATTCTTATAGAGGATTTCATCCTTTATCAATGAATAAATCTTTTGGATTTGGGATTCGTTCTTTTTGTTATCCAATAGGATTTTTGGGTGTAGATTTCATATTTCCTATAGATTCAGTTGATAAAAAACCTTTTAAATCAAAATGGAAAACAAAATTTATTATAGGGAAAGATTCATAATACAAAAAATGTAATAAATTTTTTAATTCATATACATACATATACACATATACACATATACAAAGAAAGTGGTATCTCCCGGAATCGAACCGGGGACACAAGGATTTTCAGTCCTTTGCTCTACCAACTGAGCTAAGATACCAATGTCTAATGTCTATTGAAAAAACAAAAATACGAATAAGTAATTAAACGAAAAATCTTTATTTTAATATTTATTTTGTTATTATCTTGCAATAAAGAAAAAAATTTTTCTTTTAAAAAAAAAGATAAAGAAAACATTCCTGATAAAATTTTTATTGAAACAACTATTTCATTAAAAGAAAAAGGTTCATTAAAATTGTTTATTTATTCTCCTATAATAAAAGATTATACTTTTTATACCATATTTCCAAATGGGTTAGAATTATTCATTTATGAGAAAAAAAATACCAATAAATATACTTATATTAGTGCTAAATGGGTTAAATCAATAGAAAGAACTTTCTATCACCTTAAAGGAAAAATTAAAATTATAAACCCTAAGGGTTATATGCTAAAAACAGAAGAAATATATTGGAATGTAAAAAAGAAAAAAATATATAATGATAAATATACAATTATATCTAGTATTGATGGAACAGTTTTACATGCAAAAAATGGAATAGAGGCTTCTGATGATTTTAAAAAAATAATACTAAAAAATATTAGTGGAACTATATATATAAAATAATATGATTATTCATATTATTGTAGTTTTAATTACTATATTAATATCTGCTTTTTTTTCTGGAATGGAAATGGCTTTAACATCTTCTAGTTTATTTCAAATAGAATTAGAGAAAGAAAAAGGATCTTTCCGTTCTAAACTTCTTTCTAAAAGTATAAATGAGTCTAAAAAATTTATAAGCACAATGTTAATTGGAAATACTATATCACTTGTAGTATATGGTATTTATATGGGAAAAATATTCTTTTCTCTTTTTCCAAAAGAGTTATTAGATAATTCCTATTTATGGATTTTGTTTTTAGAAACTATTTTATCTGCTACAATTATTCTAATTATTGGTGAATTTATTCCTAAAATAATATTCAGTATATATTCAAATGAACTATTAAATTTATTTATTGTTCCCGTATACATTATGTATAAAATTTTATCTCCAGTTACAAATTCTGTTATTTGGATATCTAATGTATTTTTAAAGTTTTTAGGAGATAAAGAAAATAATAAGGAAAAAATTTTTGATAAAGAAGATTTAATTTATTTTGTATCAGAAAATGTAGAGAGTGAAGTTAAAGAAAAAGGATTTGTAGAATCAGAAATTGAAATTTTCCATAGAGCCTTAAATTTTTATGAAAAAAAAGCAAGAGAATGTATGGTCCCTCGTAAAGAAATAATATCTTATAATATTATTTCATCTTCTATTGACAATTTTAGAAATCTTTTTACAGAAAGTGGATTATCTAAAATTATAATTTATAAAGATAATATAGATAATATTATAGGATATATACATTATTTAGAACTTTTAAAAAATCAAAGGAAGATAGAAGACATAATTAGAACTGTAGAATTAGTATATGTTACGACTCCTGTAATGGAAATAATGGATCTTTTAATTAAAAAAAAGAGGAGTATAGCCATAGTATTAGATGAATATGGAGGAACAGCCGGAATGATAACTATAGAAGATATTTTGGAAGAATTTCTTGGAGATATAAAAGATGAACATGACGACATTATTTTTTTAGATAAAAAATTAAATGATAATGAATTTTTATTTTCTGCACGTTTAGAAATAAATTTTATTAATGCTAAATATAATTTAGATTTACCAAAATCTGAAAAGTATGAGACTTTAGGGGGTTTAATAGTTACCTATACAGGTAATATTCCAAAGAAAGGAGAAAATATTATAATCAATAAAAATTTTTTTATTGAAATAAAAAAGGTATCTAAAAATAAAATAGAAGAAGTTTTACTTAGAAAAAAAATTTAAATATTATGAGTTTTCTAGAGAAAATAAGAAAAAAAACATGGTTAATTCTATTATTTACAGGAATATCTTTAATATCTTTTATATTAGATCCTAATATATTATTAAATTTTTTTTCTAAAAATCCTAATATTATAGGGAAAGTAAATGGAGAGAATATTTATCTAAAAGAATATGTTGATTGTTTTCAATTTTTAAAAAGATTTCGTCAAGGTGAGACTGATTTAAATCTAAAAAATGAAGCTTGGAAACTATTAATCCATGAAAAATCGTTAAATCAACAAGCTATAAAACTAGGGATAGAAAGTACAGATAAAGAATTCTGGAAAGCGGTAGAAAAACAATCTATATATAGCCAATTAATTGATTTTAATGACGATAAAGGAAATATAGATATGAACAAATTTCAATTATATATAGAAAATATAGAAAAAAACTCTAAAATATCTAACCCTCAGTTGGAAGACGAAAAAAATATATGGTTATATGAAAAAAAGAGCATTCCGAAAAGAATTATCGCAAAAAAATATGTAGAAATGTTAATGTATGGATTAAATCCTACTAATGTAGAAGCAGAATTAAATCATAGAAATAAAAATATTTTTTCAGTTATTGATTATGTTTTTCTTCCTTATTCAGAAATAGATAGAAAATATAATATATATCCGATAAAAAAATCGGAAACTTGTAATTTTTTTAAAAATCAAAAAAAAGTTTATAGAAAAGAAGATTTAAGATATCTTAGTTTTGTTATCTTTAAGTCTGTTCCATCATTTAATGATAAAAAAAATATGGAATATGATATAAAGAAATTATTTAATAAATTAAAATCTTCTAATCAGAATTATGATATTGTTTCTAATGAATCTGAAAAACCTTTTGATTCAAATTTCTATATAAAAAAACACCTCCCTATATTTTTACAATATTTTGTAGAAAAAAACCCTAAAGTAGGGACTATGTTTGGACCTGTAAATGAAGATAATATTTATATTATTGCTAAATTAACAGGAAAAAAAATGATATACGATTCTGTTTTATCTAGTCATATTCTAATTTCGCATAAGAATGCAATACGTTCTTCAAATAAAAGAACTAAAAAAGAAGCAGAAAAAATAGCTAAATCTTTATATAATGAAATTAAAAATAATCCTTATAAATTTAATTCATTAATATTTAAAAAATCTGATGATTTTATTAATGTAAAGAAAAACAAAGGAAGTTTAGGATGGATAAAATATGAAAATCAAAATCCTATACAAACATTTGATATTTTTTCTTCAAAAAATAAAAAAGGAACAATAGGATTTACAGAAACAAAATTTGGATTTCATATCATTAGAATAGATGATCAAAAAAACCCTGAATTTGCTTATCAATTTGGTTTAATTATAAAAACTCTTACTCCATCAAAAGAAACAGGAAATTTAATTCATAAAAATGTCATGCATTTTATGAAAGAAAATAAATATTCAAATTTGAATTTGTTTATCAATAATGCAAGAAAAAAAAAATATGATACAATATTTTTAGAAGAAATTAAAAAAAATCAATGGAATATTCATAGTATAGATACTGAATTAGATAAAGAAATAATTAATTGGTGCTTTGATAGAAAAAGAAAAAAAGGAGATAAAAGAATTTTTATTACTCAAAATAAGGATTATATAATTGCTTATTTATCTGATATTATAAAAAAAGGAATTTCAATAAAAAAAATGGAGGACCATTTTTTTCCATTTATTTTCGATGAGAAAATGAAAAAATTTATGTTTAAAATGATGAAACCTATGAATAAGGAAATTAATTTAGAGAATATAGCATCTCATTTTTTTAAAAAAGTAAGGAAATCTTGTAAAGTTAATTTTTATGATTCTATGATAGATCATTATAATGAACCAAAAGTAGTAGGATCTATTTTTTCTTTATCATTGAACAAAACTTCTAAACCTTTATTTGGAGAAAATGGAATTTTTTTTGTAAAACTTATAAAATATAATGATTTTAATCAAAAACCTTCTTATTCATATTCTGAAATAGAGTTTTTAAATAATGAATTAAGAAAAGATTTTCTTGAAAAATTAGGGAATATTTTAGTAGAAAAATCTAAAATAAAAGATTTTAGAAAAAATATGTAAATATTTTATCTCTTAACAGAGTAATTAGGTTTTTTTTTATCTTTATTCTTACTATTATCTTTCTTAGTATTTATCTTGTAATTATTTTGCATAATTTCATTTTTTATTTTATTTGTTAAAATTTTTATATATCGTATACCTTCTCCTAATCCACGTGCTATACCAGGTATTTTTTTTGGACCGAAAATAATTACTGCAATAAAAATTATGAAGAAACTTTCTTCAATACTAATAAATAAAATATTTTTCATTTTTTAATTCTATTATATTTATGATAGTTCCTTATAAATAAAATATAGTAAAAATAACAAATAAAGTTATTCTAAGAATAATAAATAAATTCTTTTCTCTATCTTATACTTATTTATTTTGTTACATAGAACGAATCGAATCATTCAATAGAAAGAATAACCAAACTAACCTAAAAATATAACAATAAATTAGATATAATTAATTCTATTTTGAATAGATTCTGGATGTCATAAGATATTCTAACTAATATAAGTTCCTACATTTCTTAATACTTAATACATAAGGATTTGATTCTTCTTAAGAAAAGAGAAGTATCTAACATATTTATTTTATCCATTTCATTGATTCCCTACTATTTTTTTACACTTTTTTAATACAGGAACAGTATCTGATATTAGCTAATAAATAAATTAGATCATCAATCAAGAACTATTTCTATATTTTCTCTAAATTTTTATTCTATTAAAAATAGAATCTAAAAAATATAAAATTCCTATTTTTTTGTAAAATATTTTTAATTCCATCTATATCATTTGTATCTTATATTTTTTAAAATTAGATTTTTTTATACGTTATTACTTATTTTTAATTGATTTATTCTATAATATAGAAAATGAATAAAATAAAATTTTGAATTTTAGCAATAGATAATTATATTCTTTTGCAGACTATATTTGTAAAAATGTAAAAACCAGATCTAATATTGGATATTTTTAGTGTTTTTTTAACCGATAAGCTATATACATTATAATATAATATAAAAAAAACACAAAATTTAATATTTATTAAACAAATAAGATAAAATAATAAATAAAATTTATTAACTACCTTTGTTAAAAAAAATAAGAGAATTAAATGAATGGCACTTGGAAAAATTTTATCTTATTCAAAACCTTATAAAGGTTATTATATCATTAATATATTATGTAATTTATTACATTCTTTATTTTCAGTAATATCTATTATATCTATTTCTCCTGTATTAAGGATACTTTTAAAATATTCAAAAGAAGAAGATCAAAAAATATTTTTTAACTCATTCAATAATTATTTGAATTTTATTATTAAATATTTTCATTATTATATAGAAATATTATCTTTTAAATATGGTAAAACAGATACATTAGCTATATTTTGTATTTTTATTATAATATTTTTTTTTATAAAAAATATATTTCGTTATTTTGCTGAATATTTTCTTATAGAAATACGAACTTCTATTATTAGAGATATTAGGAATGATTTTCATAAGGAAGTCTTATCCTCTCCTTTAATATTTTTTTCAAATAAAAGAAATGGAGATTTGATGTCTAGATTATCTAACGATATAAATGAAATGGAAATTACTATTGTTAATTCTATAGCTAATTTAATGAGCTCTCCTATTATGGTTATATTTAATTTATTAGCACTTTTTTTCATAAGCTATGAGTTAACATTATTTGCATTTTTATTACTTCCTTTAATGGCAACTTTTATTTCTATTATAGGAAATAGTCTAAAAAAAGATGCAATGAATTCTCAAAATAAATTAGGTTTATTATTTTCTGTAATGGAAGAAACTTTAAATTCCATAAAGATTATAAGTATTTTTAATGCAGAAGAAGAAATCCAAAAAAGGTTTGAAAAAGTATCTGAATGTCAAAAAAATCTATCTTCTCGTGTTAATAAAAAAAAAGAATTAACTTCTCCTATTAGCGAATTTTTAGGATTTATTACAATGATTTTAATAATTTGGTATGGAGGTAAGTTATTTTTAGAAAAAAAAGAAATGGCTCCAGAAATACTTATTCCTTTTGTAGGATTATTTTTTCAAATAATTAATCCAGCAAAAAGTTTAGTAAATTCTATATCTAATATTCAAAAAGGAAAAGCTTCTGTAAAAAGAATTGTAGAAATACTAAATATTAGTAGAAGTTTTTTTAATGAAAAAATAAAATCAAAATCTATCACTCATTTTAATAATGAAATATTATTCCATAATGTATCTTTCGATCATAATAAAGTTCCTTTAGTTAAAAACCTTAATTTTTCTATAAAAAAAGGAAAAACTATAGCTTTATTAGGAAGATCTGGAAGTGGAAAATCAACAATAGTAAATTTATTAGCTAATTTTTACGATGTTTCTTCTGGAAAAATAACTATTGATGGGGATGATATTAAATACTTGAAAACTAAAGATTATAAAAAATTGTTAGGAATAGTAACTCAAGAACCTGTTCTTTTTAATGATTCTATATTTAACAATATAACACTTGGAATAGAAAAAAAAATACCTATAGAATCTGTAATAGAAGCAGCTAAAATTGCAAATGCACATTGTTTTATAAAAAAACTACCAAAAGCATATGATACTATTATTGGATATAATGGAAATAAATTGTCTTTAGGACAAAGGCAAAGAATTAGCATAGCTAGGGCTGTATTAAAAAATTCTCCAATTATGATATTAGATGAAGCAACTTCTTCTTTAGACAAAGAGTCAGAAATAGAAGTTCAAAAAGCTTTAAATAAAATAATGAAAAACAGAACTTCTCTAATAATAGCCCATCGATTATCTTCAAGTATAATACATAATGCAGATCATATTATTGTCTTGGAAAAAGGAAGGATTATAGAACAAGGAAAACATCATACTTTGATGTTGAAAAAAGGAACTTATAGAAAGTTAGTAGATTTACAAAATTTTTAAAGTTAAAAATTGAAATAATGAATAATTTTATTAGTAGATCTATTACAGAAATAGTAAATAATCCTACATCATCCATTTCTATTGTAGGAAATCTTTTTCTTATAGAAAGTATTTTATCTATAGATAATGCAGCTATGATAGCTTCAATGATTATACAGTTAAAAGAAGAATATAGAAAAAAAGCTATAAAATATGGAATTATTGGAGCTTATTTTTTTAGAGGAATATGTCTATTATTCGCGTCTTTATTAATTAAAATATGGTGGCTAAAACCTATAGGAGGTTTTTATCTAATTTTCATTGGATTAAGTCATTTTTTTAAAAAAAAAAGCGTTATATATAATATAAATAAATCAAGTTTAAAAAAAGAAAATTCTTTTTGGAAAATTATTATTCTTATAGAAATAATGGATATTTTTTTTTCTATAGATAATATATTTGCTTCTGTTGCTTTATCAGAAAATTTTATTTTAATTTTTTTTGGAGTTTTTATAGGAATTTTATCTATAAGATTAATTTCTCAATTTTTTATTCAATTAATGGAAAAATTTCCTAAATTAAAAGATTCATCTTTTTACGTAATAATTTTACTTGGTGCAAAGCTTATATTTTCTTCTTTTATAAGATCTAATTTTTTAGAAAAAGTATTTCCATTATTAACTCTATTTTTATTTACATATCCTATTTTATTTTCTTGTATAAAAAAAAATAATTTTTTTAAAATAAAATAGTAATAGGATCCTCTAAAAATTTTCTAAGAGAAAGTAAATAAGAGCTTCCATTTGCACCATCTATAATTCTATGATCACATGATAATGTGATTTTCATAACAGATCCTACAACTATTTTATCATCTTTAACTATTGGTTTTTTTATAATCGATCCTATTGATAGGATTGATGAATTTGGGATATTTATAATAGAAGTAAAAGATTCTACTCCATACATTCCTAAATTAGAAACTGTAAATGTACTATTTTCTAATTCTTCTGCTTGTATTTTTCTTAATTTAGAACGTGAAACTTTATCTTTAATTTCTTTGGATATTTGTAATAAAGATTTTTTATCCGCATTTTTAATTACTGGAACTATTAAACCATCTTCTAATGCAACAGCTACTCCAATATTTATATCAGAATAATATATTATTTCTTTTTCTTTCCAAGAAGTATTCATATTAGGATGTGTATTTAAAGCTTTAGCTACTGCTTTAATAATAATATCATTAAATGAAATTCTTTCTTCTATAGAAAGTTTATCATTTATTTTTTTCCTAAATTCAATTAATTGATCTACATCTATTTCATTAAATATATAATAATGAGGTGCTGAAAACTTAGAAAAAGATAAATGATATGCTATCTTCTTTCTCATAGAAGAATGAGATATAGTTTTTTGAAATTTTTTATTATCATGAGATGATTCTATATCTTTTTTTATAATTCTACCATTTTCTCCACTCCCTTCTATATTTTTTATGGAAATACCTATTTCTTTAGCCATTTTTCTTGCTAAAGGAGAAATAAAAATTCTATCTTTTTTATACTCAATTTCTTCTACCTTTTCTTTTTTATTAGAACTAATACCTTCAATATTATTATTGATATCATCTTTATTATTTTTAGGAATTAAATGATGAATATCTTCTCCTTCTTCTCCTATAATTGCTAATATTTCATTAACACGTGTTTTTTCACCTTCATGTACACCTATAAATAGTAAAACTCCACTAACATCTATTTCAAAATCTTGAGTAGCTTTATCAGTTTCTATTTCAGCTAAAATATCTCCTTCTAAAACTTTATCTCCTATTTTTTTATTCCATTTTATTACAGTTCCCTCTTCCATTGTATCACTCAATTGGGGCATGGTTATTATTTCTGCCATTATATTTTTTTAATTTTTAATTTGAAAATTTTAATTCCTTATCTATAAAAGGATAGTTTTTTTCATTATAAACAACATCATACATTTCATCTAAAGAAGGATAATCTGATTTTTCTGCGAACTCAACACAATAGTCTATATCTTTTTTAACTTTATTTTCAATAACATTTAATTTTTCTATAGTTTCCCATTTATTTTTTAAGATAAAATATTTTAATTTTAATATTGGATCATTTTTTTTATAAAAAGATACTTCATGTTTAGTACGATATGATTCTGAATCCGACATAGAGTGGCCTCTAAATCTATATGTTTTAATGTCCAAAAATGTAGATCCTTTCCCATTTCTAGCTCTTTCTATAGCAATAGAAGTTGCTTTTGCAATTTTTTCAGGATCCATTCCGTCAACAGAATAAGATGGCATTCTATATGCTAATCCTATTTTATAAATATCTTCTACATTACTACTTCTTTTAATAGAAGTTCCCATAGCATATTTATTATTTTCGCATATAAAAACTACAGGAAGTTTCCATATCATGGCCATATTAAATGTTTCATGCAAGGAACCTTGTCGAACAGCTCCGTCACCCATAAGTGTAATCGTTACTGAATCTCTATTAAAATATTTATCAGCAAAAGCTATTCCAGCTCCTAGTGGAATTTGCCCCCCTACAATTCCATGTCCACCATAAAATCGGTGTTCTTTACTAAAAATATGCATAGATCCACCCATTCCATGGGAGGTTCCTGTTTTTTTTCCGAAAAGTTCTGCCATTATTTTTTTTGGATCTACCCCCATTGAAATAGGAAGGATATGACATCTATAAGCTGTAATAATCTTATCTTTAGACATATCCATTGCATGAGTTAAACCAGCAGGTACAGCTTCTTGTCCATTGTACAAATGTAAAAACCCTCTAATTTTTTTTTTTAAGTATAGAGAACGGCATTTATCTTCAAATTTTCTCCAAAAAAACATATCTCTAAACCACTTTAAGTAAGTTTTTGTGGTAATCTCTTTCATGAGAAAATATTTATGAAATAGTCTTATGCAAATTTAACCTTTAAGAGATAAATCTACAAAGAATAATGAGATCAAATGAAATGAATAATACTTTCTAGAGCCATTTTTCTAGATCCTTTGATAAGAAAATAATCTATTTCATTAGGAAGAATAGGGTTCTTTACTATCCATGCAACAAAATCTATTTTAGATTCAAATTTTTTTATTTTATGAGAATAAATTAAACTTGAATGAAAAAATATCTTTCCAATTAAAAAAGCAGTATTTATACTGCTTTTTTCTAAAAATAGAATTATTTTTTCATGTTCTTTTTTAGAAAATGAACCTAATTCTAACATGTCACCTAGTATTACTCCTTTTTTACCTTGTATCTTATTATTTAAAAAGTTCAAAGCTTCTATCATACTACTAGGATTTGCATTATAACAATCTATAATTATTTTTATGTTTTTTCTGATTATAATTTGAGAACGTTTATTATTAGGAATATATTCTTCTATTGCTTCCTTTATTTTATATAAAGGAACTTTAAAATAAATTCCAATAGTCACGGCAGATGCTATGTTATATAAATTATAACTTCCTATTAAGGAAGAAATTATTTTAGTATTTTTAATATATAAAATTGATTTTATTTCTCTTTTTTTACAAAAAAATCTAACTCTTAGATCAGACTCTTTAATTCTTTTTTCAGAAAAAATATACCTTTTTATTCCTGTGCTTCTAGAAAGTTGAATAGGATCATCCCCATTAACAAATACTATTTTATTTTTATCTTTTAGAAATTTATACAATTCTAATTTTCCCCTGATAACTCCTTTTATATTTTTAAATCCTTTTAAATGAGATTTTCCAAAATTAGTGATATATCCATAATTAGGATTAATTATAGAACACATTTTTTCTATTTCACTCTCGTGACTAGCTCCAATTTCTATTACAGCTATTTCTGTTTTTTTAGACATGGATAAGATTGTTAATGGAATGCCAATATGGTTATTAAGATTACTTTTAGTAAAATGAACTTTTTTATATTTTTTTGATAAGATATTTTTAATAAGTTCCTTTGTTGTTGTTTTTCCATTACTTCCGGTAATAGCAATAATAGGAATATAACATAGTTTATCTCTATGATACTTTGCTAATTCTTGTAAAAAAGACAACGTATTCTTTACAAGAACTATTTTTTTACAAAAAGTAGAATATTTTTTATTATCAATTATAGCAAGTTTTGCTCCATTTAAAATTGCTTCGGAAGCAAATTGATTCCCATCAAAATTTTTTCCTCTTAAAGCTATAAAAATAGAATTTTTTTTTACTTTTTTGCTATTTATTTCTATTCCAGAAGAAGTAATATATAATTTGTATATGCTATGTATTTTTTTGTCATCCATTATAAAAATAAAAATTCAAAGTAGCTCTTCTTTAAGTTTTATTTTTAAATTATTAATATTAGTAATTACAGTTCTTTTTTGGTTTTTTATGTAAGATATATATCCTGTTTCTTCAGATATAACAAGACATACCGCATCTGTTTTTTCTGATAGACCAATAGCAGCTCTATGACGTAGACCTAAACGAGAAGGTATTTCTTTATTATAAGATACAGGTAGTATTGCTCTCGTTTTTACTATTTTATTTTCTATAATTACTACAGCTCCATCATGTAATGGACTATTTTTATAAAAAATACTTTCTAAAATAGGAACGTTAACTTTTACATCCATATCATCCCCATTTTGAATAAATTCTTTCAAGTCTTCATGTAATTGAATAACTATTAATACTCCAGTTTTATCTCCAGAGAAAATAGCGCAAGCATTTACTATGCTATCTATAGTTTCTGTCTTAATAGAAACTTTTGAATTTTTAAAAAGAGAAAAAATAAATTTTTTAAAAAAAATTTTACTTCCTACTATAAGGAGAAACTTTCTTATTTCTGGTTGAAATAAAATAATTAGAGCTAGAAATCCTCCTTTAAAAAAGGTACTTATTACTATGCTAAGAAGTTTCATTTCATATGTTTCAACTATTTTCCAGAAAATAAAAATAGCTATTACTCCGTAAAATATATTTATAGCAGCCGTATTATAAACAAGCCTATATACTTGAAATAAGATAATGGTTACCAAAAAAATATCTAAAATATCAATGAAAGAAATCCTCAATATAAATATATATAGTAATAACAATGAGAAAAATAATTCATGCAAAATAAAATATGATATGACATCAATTTAAATTTAAATAATTATAAAATATTTTTATAAAATTGTATTAATTTTATACATTCTATAGCTTCTTTTACATCATGCACTCGTAACAATTTAGATCCATTCAAAATAGCTATTGTATGAATTATAGAAGTTGCATTTAATGAATTTTCACGAGAAATTTTTAAAATAGATTTTATCATATTTTTTCTAGAAATACCTATTAAAATTAAATTTTCTTCAAAACCTAATAAAGATAGATTTTTTAATAATTTAAAATTATGTTTCAATGTTTTTCCAAAACCAAATCCAGGATCTAAAATGATGTCATTAACTCCATATTTTTTTAATAAAGAAATTTTTTTTGAAAAAAAATGATTAATTTCTATTAATATATCTTTATTGTAAAAAGGTTTTTCTTGCATATTTTCTGGTATTCCTTTCATATGATTTAATATATATGGAATTTTTAGTCTCCCTATTAAAGAAAACATATTTTTATCCATATTTCCTCCTGATATATCATTTATCATTACTGCACCTTCTTCTACAGCTATTTTTGCTACTTCACTTCTGAAAGTATCTATGGATACTTTAATATTTGGAAAAGTTTTTATAATAATACGTATATGGTTTATAACTCTTTTTATTTCTTCTTTTTCCGTTATTAATTTTGACCCAGGACGAGTAGAACAACCTCCTACATCTATAAATTCAGCTCCTTCATGTAATAGTTTATCAACATGTTGTATTACATCTAATTCAGATGTTAATTTTCCTCCATCGTAAAAAGAGTCTGGAGTTAGATTAACTATACCCATAACTTTTGGTTCCTTAAACGAAAATAAAGATCCTGAAAAATTAATTATCATTTTTTTGAAAATTTAAAAGCTATTTATATATATGTATAAAAAATTATTATGATACATACTTCTATTATTATTGAGAAATGTAGAAAATTATTTTTAAGAAAATTAATAGATTATGAATTTTCATGGAAAGTATTAAAATATTCCTCTATAATAGATCAAATATTCATCAAGGTTTCACGAATAAAAAATATACAATCAAATAAAAATCAATTAATAAAGGAGGAAAAAATTATAGATACCTATATAGATATTATAAATTATCTATTAATTATCTTAATAAAAATAGATATATTTTTTTCTTGTAAATCTTTTTCACATAGAATTGTTATGTCTATCTATAATAGAAATATTGAAATAATAAAAAAGGATTTTATATCTTCTCTTAATTTTAGGAAAAATCAAATTACTACTGTAGATAGTATCTTAGATAAAATCTATTATTTGAAAAATAATGAAGAAAAAATTTCAACAAAAGAATTGAAAAACTATAGTATAAAAATACTAATTGAAATTTTTTTTTTATTAAAGGAAATTTCTTGATATTAAATGAATGTAATTAAAAAAAAATGAGAGAAAAAATTTTGATAGCAAATTGGAAAATGAATTATGATTTTTATGAAACTACTTCTTTTATTAGAAATTTATTAAAAGTTTTATTTGATAAAAAAATAAATCATAATAAAAAGATAATTATAGCTCCTTCTTTTCCTTTTTTACATATTTCAAATCAAATTTCACAGGGTACTACTTTAAGTATAGCATCTCAAAATATTCATCAAAAAAATAAAGGGGCATATACAGGAGAAGTATCAGCAGAAATGTTAAAATCTATAGGTATTAAAAAAGTATTATTAGGACATAGCGAACGTAAAATACATTTTTTTGAAAATAGTTGTATTCTGTTAAAAAAAATAAAGATAGCTTTAAAATATAATTTTCATATTATTTTTTGTGTAGGAGAAACTATTACTGATAGGAAAAAAAATATTCATTTTTCAGTAGTAAAAAATCAATTAAAAGATACTGTATTTCATTGTTCATTAGATGAAATAAATTATTTTTCTATAGCTTATGAACCTATTTGGGCAATTGGAACAGGATTGACAGCGTCTCCAAAAGAAGCTCAAGATATGCATAAATTTATTCGTTTACTTTTTCTGGAACGATATGGAAAAAAAGTATCCGATAAAATTTCAATTTTATATGGAGGGAGCGTCAATGATATTAATGCAAAAGAAATTTTCTCTCAAGAAGATATAGATGGAGGTCTTATTGGGAATTCATCTTTAGATATGAATAAATTTTTAAAAATTATTCAATCTTAAAAATTATTCTATATTTTTGCTTTATAAGTAGGCCTCGTAGCTTAACTGGATAGAGCATCTGACTACGGATCAGAAGGTTATGGGTTCGAATCCCTTCGAGGCCTCTTGTCTTGTTATTTTATTAATATTAACCTAAATAAGGTTTAAGAATTTTGCTTCTAGAAGAATGTTTTAACCTTTTTAAAGCTATACTTTCGATTTGTCTAACTCTTTCTCTAGTTAAATCGCAAGATTGTCCAACTTCTTCTAAAGTCATAGGAGGGGATCCATTAAGTCCAAAATGTAAAATAATAACACGTCTTTCTCTTTCGCTAAGAGTAGCTAATATTCTTTTTATATCTTTACGTAGAGATTCCTTTTCTAAATGTTCATCTGGACGAGGTGATTCATCTGATCTTACTAAATCATATAAATTTGAATCTTCTCCTTCTATTAACGGAGCATCCATAGAAACATGTCTTCCTGAATTTTTTATGGAATCTTCTACATCTTTTTCATTCATATCTAAATATTCTGCAATTTCTCTAGAAGATGGAGTTCTTTGCAGTTCTTGTTCTAGTTGAGCAAGAGTTTTTAATATTTTATTTAATAAAGCTAACTTATTTGTAGGTTGACGAATTGAACGAGATTGTTCAGCTATTGCTTGTAAAATAGCTTGTCTTATCCACCAAACAACATAGGAAATACATTTAAATCCTCTTGTCTCATCAAAACGTAGTATTCCTTTTATCAATCCTAAATTTCCTTCATTAATTAAATCGCACAAACTTAATCCTTGATTTTGATATTGTTTAGCTACAGAAACTACAAAACGTAAATTTGCATTTACTAACTTATCTATAGCAGAAGCATCGCCTTCTCTTGCTCTCCTAGCATATTCTACTTCTTCTTCTGGAGTTAATAATGGAATTTTTCCTATTTCATGAAGATATTTGTCTAATGATTCAGATTCACGATTTGTTACTTGTTTCGTTATTTTTAGTTGTCTCATATTTTTTTTATTTTTTATTCATTTTTTTTCTTAGGACGAGGTAGAAGAACTTTTCTAGATAATTTCATTTTTTTGTTTTTTTCATCTATTCCCATAAATTTGACATTAATAATATCTCCTATATGTAATTCTTCTTCTATGTTATTTATTCTTTTCCATCCTATTTCCGAAATATGAAGCAACCCTTCTACTCCTTTTGCTATTTCAACAAATGCTCCAAAATCTTTTATAGATTTTACTTTAGCTTTATAAACTTTTCCTAATTCTGGAACAAAAGTGATTTGTTTAATTCTATCAACAGCTTTTTCTATTTTTTCATAATCTTTTCCTATAATTTCAATATAACCGAAATCTTCTTTTTCTTCTATTAGAATATTAGTGTCTGTATACGATTGTATTTCCTGAATAACTTTTCCACCTGTTCCTATAACAGAACCTATAAAATCTTTAGGAATATTAAACGTATATATTTTTGGAGCATTAGGCTTCATTCTATCTCTATATTTAGGAAGAGTATTTAGCATTTCTTTTAAGATAAATAGACGGCCTTCTTTAGATTGAATCAGAATTTCATTTAGTATTTCATACGTTAATCCATGTATTTTTTTTACATCCATCTGACATGCTGTAATGCCTAATTTTGTTCCTGTAATTTTAAAATCAAGATCTCCAAAATAATCTTCTTCCCCCATTATATCAGATATAATAACTTTTTTATTTACTTCTGTAAACATTCCCATCGCTATTCCAGAAACAGGATGATTTATTGGAATTCCTGCATCCATTAATGCTAAACTTGCAGCGCAAACAGTAGCCATAGAAGAAGATCCATTAGATTCCAAAATATCGGATACTACACGTATTGTATATGGATTATTAGGAATAACATTTTTTAATGCACGTTGTGCTAGATTACCATGGCCAACTTCACGTCTAGATACCCCTCTTATTGGACGTATTTCTCCTGTAGAAAAAGGTGGAAAATTGTAATGAAGGTAAAATTTTTCATGGTTTTCCATAATCACATTATCAATTCTATTAGCATCTAAGGAAGACCCTAAAGTTACTGTGCTTAATGATTGGGTTTCTCCTCTTGAAAATAAAGCAGAACCATGTACACCTGGTAGGTAATCTACTTGAGAATAAATTGGACGTATTTGTTTGTTATTTCTTGCATCTAATCTAATTCCTTCTTTTAAGATTAAGTTTCTAATAATATTTTTTCTTATATCTTCATAAGATTTATCAATAAATAATTCATTTTTTTCAATAAATTCTTCTTTTTTTTCTTTAAAAAAAGAATTTTTGAAATCATTTAATATGGTTTTTTCTTGATTAGATCTATTTTTTTTATCTAAAAAACTTTTGTATAACTTATAAAGTTTTTCATATGAAAAAGAAAAAATTTCTTTTCTTATAGATTCATTATCTATATCTATATTTGTTTCTAATAATTTTTCATTTTTATTATAAAAACGATTAGGTAATTTTTTTATTAATCGAATTTGAGCTTCTATTTGAGGTTTAATTGCTTTATGAGCTTCAATCAAAGCTTCCATAAATTCATTTTCATTTACTTCTTTCATTTCTCCTTCTATCATAAGAATAGAGTTCATATTTCCTCCTATTATTAAATCAATATCTGATTCTTTTAATTGATCTAAACTTGGATTAATTATAAATTTTCCTCCTAATCGTATAATACGTATTTCTGATATTGGACCATTAAATGGAATTCCAGCTACAGATAAAGCTGTAGATGCTGCTAATCCAGCTAATCCATCTGGTAAAACAGTTTTATCATATGATAATAAAGATATCATTATTTGTATTTCCTTATTGAAAAATTCTGGAAAAGTCGGTCTTAAAACTCTATCTACCAATCTCATTGTTAAAATTTCCTCATCAGAGGGTCTTCCTTCTCTTTTTATAAAACCTCCAGGTATCTTTCCACCAGCTGAATATTTTTCTCTGTAATCTACTGTTAGTGGTAAAAAATCAAATTTTTTTTCTTTCCTTATTATGTCTTTGGAAACTACCACAGTTGCTAATAAAATAGTATCTCCTGATCTAACTATAGCAGATCCATCTGCTTGTTTTGCTAACTTTCCTGTTTCTATAATAATAGTTCTACTATCATTAAGATATATGGTTTCTTTTATTACTATATCTGGCATATTACTTTTCTTGAATTGGATTAATAGAATAAATTTTATTTTCTTAATCCTAAATTTTTTATGAGATTTTTGTAGCTATTTATATTACGTTTTTCAATATATTTTAACATTTTTTTCCTTTTTCCGACTAGTTTTACTAATGCTCTTTCAGTGTTAAAATCTTTTTTATTATCTTTTAGGTGTTTGCTTAGGTAATTAATACGATAAGTAAATAAAGCTACTTGTGATTCAGAAGATCCTGTATTATAAATAGAACCTCCATGTGTTTTAAATATTTCTTTTTTTTTCTCTGCAGTCATATTGCTAAAATAAGTAAAATTAAAAATATTTTTTTAAATTATTGTATTTATTTCATTATCATCATTCATTTTAAGAAGAGAGTTTACATATCTTCTATCATTAGAAAGTCTAGGTATTTTGTTTTGTCCTCCTAATTTTTTTTGATATTTCATCCAATCATAAAATAATCCATTTCTAACTACTTTTATAATAGGAGTACGAAGGATCATATCTTTATAACGTTTAATTTCATAATCTGAATTTAAAGACTTTAATTCTTCATCTAATATATTTCTAAAATCAAAAAAATTTTTTGGATATTTTTTGAATTCTATAAGCCATTCATGGGCTCCAGATTTATCTTCATTTATATACACAGGTCCTGCAGTATATTCATGAACAATTGAATTTGTTTTCAAACATGCTTTATTTATAGCTTTTTCTGCATTTTCAACGATTAACTCTTCTCCAAATGAATTAATATAATGGGTAGTTCTTCCGGAAATAGAAATCCTATATGGAGATATATTTGTAAATTTTATTGTATCTCCAACAATATATCTCCATAATCCAGCATTTGTAGAAATTACTAACGCATAGTTCTTATACAGTTCTACATTTTCAATAGAAATAATTTTTGGGTTAGTTTTATTTATTTCTTCTAAAGGAATAAATTCATAAAAAATTCCATGATTTAATAAAAGTAGAAGATCTCTAGTGTTTTTTTTATCCTGAATGGCAAAAAAACCTTCTGATGCGCTATATACATCATAATAGTTAATTTTATTATCAAATATTTCATTATATTGAGGAATGTAAGGAATATAACTAACTCCTCCATGAAATATTACTTCTATATTTGGCCATATTTCATTTATTTTTTTTTTAGAAAATAACTTTAATATTTTTTTAAAAAAAATCAATAACCAAGAACAAACACCAAATATAACTCTAACATCTTTAAAAACAGTTTCTTTAATTATACTTTCTATTTTTTTTTCCCATTCATCTATTAAAACTATTTTTTTTTTAGGAATACAAATATTATTTGCCCAAAATGGCATATTTTTTATCAAAATAGAGGATAAATCTCCATAAAAAGTTCCATGTTTTTTACATAATTCATGACTTCCTCCTAAACGGACAGTTTTACCTAAAAAAATATTTGTTTCAGGATGGTTATGAATATAAATGGATAACATATCTTTTGCAGCTTTGTAATGACATTTATCCATGGATAGATCTGTTACAGGAATATATTTACTTCTAGTATCTGTAGTTCCAGAAGATTTTGCAAACCATTTAACTTTTCCAGGCCATAATATATTTTTATCCCCTCTTCGTATTCTTTTAATTTTTGATTTTAAATTGGAGTAAGTACATATTGGAACTATTTTTGAAAATTGTTTATATTTTTTTATGTCATTGAATCTATATTTTTTACCAAATTCTGTATTTTTAGCATGCGAAATTAATTGATTGATTAATAACTTATTTTGTGTTTCTATAGGATTACGCATGAATAATTCTATATTTTTAATTCTTCTTTTTATAAAAAAAGATGTTAAATAAGCAGATAAATGTTTTATCATTGATGAAAAAAATTTTGGTTACTTTTTTCTTGATAAATAAATAGTAGCAATACCAAAAGTTAATTTTTGGATATTAATAATATTAAATTTATGATATTTTAAAAAATCATTTATTTTATTCTTCTGATAAAACAATTTAATAGACTTCTCTAAATAATCATAAGCAAAATTACTTCCTGATACAAAATTCCCAATTTTATTGATAATAAAATGAGAATATATATAGTATATCCTTTTCAAGAAAAAATTTTCAGGAATGGAAAATTCCAGTATTTCCAATATACCTGATGGTTTAAGGATTCTATGTATTTCTTTCATAGAAGAATTGATATATTGAAAATTTCTTATTCCAAAAGCAATAGTTACTATGTCAAATCTTTCATTCTCAAATGGAATATTTTGAGAATAACCTTGAATTATTTTAATTTTTAATAAGTTATTTTTTATTTTTTCCCTAGCAATTTTTAACATTTCTTCAGACGGGTCTAATCCTATAATTGTGCTATCAGTAAATTTATTTGCTAATAAAATTGCTAAATCTCCAGTTCCTGTAGCTAGATCTAGTATGTTTTTCTCTTTTTTCTTATTATATTTTTTTGTATATTCATTTAACAAACATACTGCTTTTTTCCTCCATAAAGAATCTATTCCAAATGAAAGAATTTGATTAATTATATCATATTTTTTGGAAATATGATTAAACATATTTATTATTTTCTTTTCTTTTTTTAACAAAAATTCGTTATTATTATTCATAATCTTAATATATTTATTTGTTTAGAAATTTTAATTTAAAATTTCAAATTATGATTAGAAAAAAAAAGAATGATTTGCTCAATCATTACAGGAACAGGACATTATTTACCAAATAAAATTATAAAAAATGATCATTTTTTGAAATATGAGTTTTATGATAAAAGAGGTAAAATTGATCAATCTAATGAAGAAATTATTAAAAAATTTCAAGATATTACGGAAATAAAAGAAAGAAGGTATATAGATAGAGGATTATTAAATTCTGATATAGCTACTATTGCTGCAAAAAAAGCTTTATACAATTCAAAAATATATAAGGAAAAAATAGATTATATTATATCTGCCCATAATTATGGAGATATACACCCTTTATCTTTTCAGTCAAATATTATGCCTTCTATATCGGCTAGAGTAAAAAATAAATTGAAAATAAAAAATAGAAGATGTAAACCATATGATATGATTTTTGGATGTCCAGGTTGGATAGAAGGGATGATTTTAGCAGATCAACTATTACGATCTAAATATGCTAAAAATATATTAATCACAAGTTCAGAAACTTTATCAAAGGTTATAGACCCACATGATAGAAATGCAATGATTTTCTCAGATGGAGCCGGTGCTGTTGTATTATCAGCAATTGATATAAAAAATGAAAAAAATGGAATTATTTATCATGATTCTCAATGTGATAATAACGAAGAGTTTAATTATCTTACTAATGGTCCTTCTTTAAATCCTAATTATAAAAAATCTTTAATTAATATTAGAATGAATGGAAGAAGAATTTATGAATACGCGCTGACAAAGGTTCCAAACATGTTAAAAAACATACTTGATAAAGCTGGTATACATTTGAATGATATAAAAAAAATTATCATACATCAGGCAAACGCAAAAATGGATTATGCAATTATAAAGAGATTGCTAAGATTATATAATTATTCTTCTTTAAATAAGGAATTTATATCTAAAATAATGCCAATGACTATTCAAAAATTTGGTAATTCTTCTGTAGCTACGGTTCCAACCTTACTAGATTTAATTCTTAAAGGAAAAATGTCTCCGCATAAAATAAATCCTGGAGATACTATATTAATGGCGTCTTTAGGGGCTGGAATGAATGTAAATGGAATGATTTACCGTTTTCCTAAAAAAATAATTAAATAAATATATATGAAAAATAAAATTCATCCAGAAAATTATAGACCTGTTGTTTTTAAAGATATTAACAACGATAAAATTTTGATTTGTAGATCAACAGTAAAAACAAAAGATACAATTAAAATAGATGGACATAAGTATCCGTTATATAAAATGGAAATATCTAGTTATTCACACCCTTTTTTTACTGGAGAAAAAAGATTTTTAGGAAAAACTGGTCCAGCAGAAAAATTTAAGAGAAAATATGAAAAATATAAAAAATTATAGGATAGATATCATAATATGATATGAATTTTATACTATATGATGGAATAGAATGGAGGAATTTATTTCCTTTAACTTTTACTAGACCTGTATCAGAAATACGATTAGGTTTCTTTACAATAAAAGAAAGATGGGAGAAATATATAGGAAAAAAAATTGATGATGTTATAACACAACCATTTTTATCAAAAAAATATTCGTCTTATCAAAAAAAAATTTTTAAAGATGTATTTTTTATAAATTCTTCATATCTTCCAAACGAAGAATTTGTAAGTTTAATTCTTTCTTTAGAAAGAAATGAAGCTATTTCTTTTCATGGAGAAATAATAGCTTTTAGGAAAAAAGAATTTTATTTTTCTTATGAAAAGAAAATATCTAATGAGATAGAATATCAAAAAATTTACGAAGTAAAAAAAATTATTCATATAAAAAATACATGGGATATATTTATACATAATAAGATTGTATTAGAAAATGATTTTCTATTTTATACAAAAAATAGAAAATCCTATCCTTTATTAGGAAATAATAATATCCTACTTTATAAAGAAAGAATATTTTTAGAAGAAAAATTAGAAACTCATAATGTTGTATTAAACGCTAAATATGGTCCTATATATATTGATAAAGGAGTAACACTTATGGAAGGAACTATCATAAGAGGACCTGCTTGTATTGGAAAAAGATCTACATTGAATATAGGATGTAAGATATATGGCGGAACTACAATTGGTCCTTTTTGCAAGATAAATGGAGAAATAGAAAATACTGTAATTTTTTCTTATTCTAACAAATCTCATGATGGTTTTTTAGGAAATTCAGTTTTGGGAGAATGGTGTAATTTAGGTGCTGGGACTAATGTATCAAATTTAAGAAATGATTACTCTAAAGTGACAGTTTGGAACTATGAAATAAAAGACTTTGTATTAACTAATATTCAATTTTTTGGAATGATAATGGGGGACCATTCTAAATCAGCAATAAATACTCAGTTTAATACAGCTACTATCGTAGGTGTCGGAGCTAGTATATTTGGTTTTGGATTTCCTCCTAGACATATTCCTTCTTTTTCTTTAGGAGGAATACAGAATAATGATAGAAAAATTCCTTTTCATAGAGTATGTAAAACAGCTCATATTGTTATGAACAGGAGAAATATTCATTTTTCTGTTTTAGAAAAGAATATTTTAAAATATTTGTATCAAGAAAATTTAGAATTTTAGATAAAAAATTTTTATATGCTGAAACATAATTTGGGTTATCCTCGTATAGGAATAAAAAGAGAATTAAAAAATTCTTGCGAGGCTTATTGGAATAATAAAAATGATTTAAATAACTTATTTGAAATTGGAAGAAAGATAAAAAAAGAAAACTGGGAAGTTCAGAATAAAGCTGGTTTAGATTTAATTCCATGTAATGATTTTAGTTTTTATGATCATGTTTTAGATATGGCTTTATTATTAGGTGTAATTCCAGAAGAATATATGTCTATTCATCATAATAATCCTATGGATTTATATTTTTCTATGGCTAGAGGATTTCAAAAAGATGAATGGGATATAAGAGCTATGGAAATGACAAAATGGTTTAATACTAATTATCATTACATAGTTCCAGAATTTGATAAAACTCAAAAGTTTTTCATTTTTTCAAATAAAATTTTTGAAGAAGTAAATGAAGCAAAAAAAATAATAAAGTTTACAAAAAAAATTAAACCTGTATTAATAGGTCCTGTATCTTTTCTTTTCTTAGGAAAAGAAAAGCAAAGATCTTTCCACAAAATGGATTTGATTGAAAAATTAGTCCCTATTTATATACAAATAATTCATAAACTTCAAAATGAAGGAGTCAATTGGATTCAATTAGATGAACCAATTTTAGGATTAGATCTATCTGATAGAGAAAAAGAAACTTTTAAATATGCTTATAAAGAAATAGGGAATAAAATTTCTTCGGAAATTTTATTAACCTCTTATTTTGACGGAATTTCAGAAAATATATCCCTTCTTAAAAATATTTCTATAAAAGCTTTGCATATTGATTTAGTAGAAGATTCAAGACAACTTCATAAAATACTTCCTTTTTTAAAGGAATCGAATATAAATCTATCTTTAGGAATTGTTAATGGAAGAAATGTATGGATAAATAATTATGCTAATTCAATTAAAAAAATAAAAAAATCTATAGATTTTTTAGGAGAAGATCGTATAATGATAGCTCCAAATTGTTCATTGATTCATGTTCCAATAGATATTGAATCAGAAAATTTAATTCATAAAGATATAAAAAATAGGATGGCTTTTGCTAAACAAAAAATTTATGAATTAATTGATTTAGAAAAAATTATAAAAGGAGATAAAAATATATTATTAGAAAATAAGAATATAATAGAAAAATATAAAAATGAATTTAATGAAAAAGTAAAAAAAATAGAAATAAGTAATGAAAATTTTAATAGAAAAAATACTTTTGAAATAAGACAAAAAAAGCAAAAAGAAAAATTAAATCTTCCTATTTTTCCAACTACAACTATAGGTTCATTTCCTCAAACAAAAGAAATTAGAAGTATACGTAATAAATTTCGAAAAAAAATAATTAGTAAAGAAAAGTATACAAAAAAAATCAAAGAATTCATTGTAGATGTTATTGAGAAACAAGAAAAAATAAATATTGATGTTTTAGTTCATGGAGAATTTGAAAGAACTGATATGGTAGAATATTTTTCAGAGAAACTTCAAGGTATATTGTCAACAGAAAATGGTTGGGTTCAAAGTTATGGAAGTAGATGCGTTAAACCTCCTATTATTTATGGAAATGTTAATAGAATGGATGATATGACTATTGATTGGATATGTTTTGCTCAATCAAGAACAACTAAATTAGTAAAAGGAATGTTAACTGGCCCTGTTACTATTTTGCAATGGTCTTTCGTAAGAGATGATCAACCTATTTATGATACGGCATATCAAATTGCTTGGGCTATTAGAGAAGAAGTTCTATCTCTAGAAAAAAATGGAATCAAAATTATTCAGATAGATGAACCAGCAATAAGAGAAGGATTACCTCTTAAGAAAAAGAATTGGAAATTTTATTTTGATTGGGCTATAAAAGCTTTCCGTATGTCTTCCAGTGGAGTAAAAGATGAAACACAAATACATACGCATATGTGTTACAGTGAGTTTAATGATATATTCGAACATATTGCAGACATGGACGCTGATGTTATTACAATGGAAACTTCCAGATCTAAAATGGAATTATTGAAAGCTTTTTCAGATTTTTCTTATCCAAATGAAATAGGACCTGGAGTATATGATATTCATTCTCCAAGAATTCCTTCTGTAGAAGAGATATACGATTTAATAGAAAAAGCTTCTAAAAAACTACCAATTAAAAATATATGGATCAATCCTGATTGTGGATTGAAAACTAGAAAATGGGAAGAAGTATTAAAATCACTTAAAAATATGACAGAAGCTGCAAAAATAGCTAGAATAAAATTAGTTAATCAACTATCTTAAAATATAAAAAGTTTTTATATAAAATGAATTTTTTATTTTTGCAAGAAAAATAAATGATTTTACAGAAAAGAGAAGAAATAATAAAAGAAAAGTTTGAACTCCTAAATGATTGGGAAGAAAAATATGAGTATTTGATTGACTTAGGAAAAAAATTACCAAAAAAATCAAAAGAATTTAAAACTGAAGATAAATTAATTAATGGATGTCAATCTAAAGTTTGGTTAGAAGCTAAATTAAAAAAAGATTTTCGTGTTTCTTTTGATGCAGATAGTGATGCTTTATTGCCTAGAGGAATGGTAGCACTTGTTATTGGTTTATATTCAAATCTTTTTCCTTTTGAAATTATTTCCTCAAATACAAATTTGATTTCTCAAATAGGACTTCAAACTTTTTTGTCACCTATTAGAGCTAATGGAATATTACTTTTTATAAAAAAAATAAAATTTTATGCCATAGCTTTCAATATAAAAATTTCTGTCGGTTTAAATGGTAAAACTAAAAAAAATACATAGAATGTATCAAACCTTTAACCCTGTTAATAATAGGATTTTAAAAACCTATTCTTTTTTATCTGAAAAAGAAATCAATAAAAAGTTATCTATAGCTGATAATGCATATAATAAATGGAAAAATTATTCTTTTGAATATAGAATTAAATGCTTGATCCAATTATCTCATACTCTTTATAAAACAATAGATATTTTATCTTATTATATCACTCAAGAAATGGGGAAACCTATAACTCAATCTCGTTTAGAAATAAAGAAGAGCATAAGTTTATGTAAATATTATTATAATATAGATATATCTATATTTTTAAAAAATATATCTACTTCATATAAAAAATCATATGTTATTTATGAACCCATAGGGGCTATATTAGGAATTACACCTTGGAATTATCCTATATGGCAACCTATAAGGTCTGCTATTCCTAATTTATTATTAGGAAATGTTATTCTTATTAAACCTGCTATAAATACAACTGAATGTTCTATTTTTTTAGAAAAAATATTTTTAGAATCTGGATTTCCAAAAGGTGTTTTTCAAATTTTATTGGTCGATAACAATAAAATAGAACATATTATTAAAAATGATATTATACAAGGAATTACTTTTACAGGTAGTTATTATACTGGAAAAATAATAGGAAGTTTATCAGGAAAATATATAAAAAAATCAATTTTGGAATTAGGAGGAAATGATTCATTTATTGTAATGAGAGATGTAGATGAAAAAATAGAAAAAATAGCAAAATTAGCTACAAAATCTAGATTAAATAATACTGGTCAGGCATGTATTTCAGCAAAAAGATTTATTGTAGACGAATCAATTATAGATGATTTTATACACATAGTAATAAAAGAAATGAAAAAATACTGCAAAGGTAATTTATATGATGATTCTACGAAAATAGGTTATCTTTCTAGAAGTGATTTATCTGAAAAATTAAATCAACAATATTTTGATATTATATCAAATGGAGGGGAAGTATGTTTAGAAATTGAAAGAGAAGATAATTTTTTTTCTCCATCCTTATTGAAAATAAAACATGATAATTTATTAGTGAATAAAGAAGAAATATTTGGACCGATAGGTTTAATAATTTCTTTTTCTAAAGAGGAAGAAATTCCTTTTATTGTTAATAATACAATATATGGGTTAGGTTCTTCTATTTGGACTAAAGATTTAGAAAAAGCAGAAAAACTATCTAAAAAAATAGAAACTGGAATGATATTTATTAATGAAATAGTAAAATCTGATCCACGTTTTCCTTTTGGAGGAATAAAAAAATCTGGATATGGAAGGGAATTATCAGATTTATCTATCATGGAGTTGTCCAATTGTAAAGTTATAGTAATGAATGAATTATAAAATTTTACGCATTCTTGCAATTGGTATATGCATTTGATCTCTATATTTAGCTACTGTTCTTCTAGCTACTAAATAACCTTTTTTTTCTAAAATTTTAGATAATCTTTCGTCAGTTAATGGATTTTTTTTATTTTCTTTATTTATTGATTCTTCTAGAAGTTTTTTTATTTCTATAGAAGAAATTTCTTCTCCATCTTTGTTAATCATTTTTTCAGAAAAAAAACTTTTAACTAAAAAAGTTCCATATGGAGTATTTACGTATTTACTATTTGCAACACGTGAAACTGTAGAAATTCCTAATCCAATATTTTGAGAAATATTTTTTAAAATCATAGGTTTTATCTTATATAGATCTCCAGTTAAAAAATATTCTTTTTGATAATTCATAATAGCAGTCATTGTTAACATTAATGTATTTTGACGTTGTTTTATAGCATCTACAAACCATTTTGCAGAATCTATTTTCTGTTTTATAAACATGATAGTATTATCATTTTTTGCAAATTTTTTATGAAAATTTAACATTTTTAAATAAGAAGAAGACACTTTAAGTTCTGGTGTATTTATTTGATTTAAAGATAATTCTAACTTTCCATCGATTATAGAAATTGTAAAATCTGGAATAATTTGATCCAAACTTTTAGTATTTTCAGAATAAACTCTTCCTGGTTTTGGATTTAGTTTTTCTATTTTAGAAATAACTTTTCGTAAATATTTTTTTGTAACCTGTAATTTTTTTTGCAATTTTTGGTAATGTTTTTTAACAAAATCATCAAAGTAATCTATCACAATTTTTTTTGCAAAAAAAATTTCTTTACTTTTTTCTTCCTTTTTCAATTGAATAAGTAAACATTCTTGCAAGTTTCTAGATCCAACACCTATTGGATCTAACTTTTGAACATAATTTTTGATAATTCTCTCTATTTCTTCTTCTTTTACTGAAATGCCAAGTATTAAAAGTATATCATCTGATATAGATGTAATTTTCCTTCTTATGTAACCATTATCATCTATATTTCCCAATATGAAATCTGCTATTAATAAATCTTTTTCATTTAAAAATCGAAATGTGTGTAATTGACTTTTTAAATAATCTTGGAAAGATATTCCAGAAATAATTGGCGAAATATATAATAGATCTTCGTTATAATAATTTGTATTATTATCAATATTATAACGACTAAAATCTAAAATTTCATCATCATTTAAATATTCATCTATTTCAGAAATATCAATCTTGTTTTGATCTTCTTCTGCTCCTTCTGAATCATCAATTCCATTTTTTTCTTCTAAATATTCTTCTAATTCTGATAAAGGTTCTTCTTCTTCCAAAGCTGGATTTTCTTCTAATTCTTGTTTAACCCTTTGTTCAAAATCTAGGGTAGATAATTGAACTAATTTCAATAATTTAATTTGTTGTGGAGAAAGTTTATGCTGTGCTTTTTGCAATAATTTTTGTTTTAACATATTTATTTTAAAATTCTGCATGATTTGGAGTTCTTGGAAAAGGAATAACATCACGAATATTATGCATTCCTGTAATGAATTGAACTAAACGATCAAAACCTAAACCAAATCCACTATGAGGAACAGTACCAAAAATACGTGTTTCTAGATACCACCATAATTTTTTTTCATCTATTTTTGCTTCTTTTATTCGTTCTAATAGTATTTCATAGCGTTCTTCTCTTTCGGATCCTCCAACAATCTCTCCTATTCCAGGAAATAAAATATCCATTGCTTTTACAGTTTTTCTATCTTCATTTATTCTCATATAAAAAGCTTTAATATGAGAAGGGTAATCAAATACTATTACTGGAGTTTTAAAATAATTATCTACTAAATATTGCTCATGTTCTGATTGTAAATCCATTCCCCATATAATTGGATGAGAAAATTTTATATTTCTTTTTTTCTCTTCATTACTAAGAATAGTTATAACTTTTGTATAACTGATTCTTTTGAATGGATATTTCAATATAGTTTTTAATTTATCTATAAGATAGATTTTTTTATTACAATTACTCCATGAATGTTCATTCAAAAATAATAAATCTTCTATACTATTTTTAAGAATATATTTTATAATAGATTTTAAAAAATCTTCGGCAAGATCCATATTTTCTTTCAATCTATAAAAAGCTATTTCTGGTTCTATCATCCAAAATTCAGATAAATGACGTGAAGTATTTGAATTTTCTGCACGAAATACAGGACCAAAAGTGTAAACTTTTCCTAATCCCATACATGCAGTTTCTGCTTCTAATTGTCCAGATACACTAAGATAAGTTTTACATTTAAAAAAATCTTTTGTGTCATCTACTTTATTTACTAAAGTGGTAACTTGAAACATTTTTCCACTACCTTCACAATTTGAAGTAGTAATAATTGGAGTATGTAAATAGAAAAATCCATGATCTTGAAAATATTTATGTATAGAAAAAGATAGATGATTACGAACTCTCATGACACAGCTAAAAATAGTTGTACGAAAACGTAAATGAGCTTGTTCTCTTAGTTTTTCTAAACTATGTTTTTTAGGCTGTAAAATGGATTTTTGAATATCTTTTGAATTTGTAACCCCATATATAGTAATATCTGAAGATTTTAGCTCTATTAATTGTTTTTTTCCAATGCTTTTTGTAATGATACCTATTGCTTTAATTGAAGTTCCAATAGTTATTTTTTCTAAAATTGTTTTATCAAAATTTTTTGATAAAACAATTTGTAAATTATTAATTGTCGATCCATCATTTAAAATAATAAAAATAGAATAACGAAAAGAACGAATCCATCCTTCAACTAAAACTTTTTTATTCAAAAAAAAATCCCATTTATTTAATAACTCTTTAATAGAATATTTTTTTATCATTTTATATTTTCAATATTTCTATTTCCTTATTTTTGAGGAAATTATCTACTTCTTTTATATATTCAATGGTTATTTTTTGTATGCGAATTTCTCCAGATTTTAATAAATCTTCAGATATTTTTAATTTTTTTATATTTTGATTACTTTTTTTTCTTATATTCCTTATAAGTACTTTTGCATGTTCTATTTGCATTTTTACTTTTTTTATTAAGTTTTTTCTTTCTTCTTCTGTAATAATAGGAAGATTTATATGGATACTATCTCCTTTATTAGTAGGCATAAATCCTAAATTTGCATCTATAATAGCTTTGTCTATGTTGGAAATAATAGAACGATCCCATGGTTGAATACTTATATTCATATTATCTATTATCGTAATATTAGCTATTTCCATCATAGGTAAAAATGTACCATAACATTTTATATTCATTTTGCTTAAAAAAGATGCTGTGAATTTACTTCCTAATCTTAGATAATGAACATCTTCTTTTAATTTTTCTATAATTTTTTTCATATCTTTCCTGCAAGAAAAAAAAATATTATTTAATTCATCCATTATTTTTATCTTTGTTTTTTAAAGACTAACGTTCCTATTTCTTCTCCGGAAATTACTTTTTTAAAATTTCCTTTCTTATTTATATCAAAAATAATAATAGGAAGATTATTTTCATTTCCTAAAATAAAAGCAGTTTGATCCATGACTTTTATTCCCATTTTATATACCATATCAAAAGATATATTTTTAAATTTTTTAGCATATTTATCTTTTTCAGGATCATTGGTATAGATTCCATCAACTCTTGTTCCTTTTAATAAAACATCCGCTTTTATTTCTATAGCACGTAAAACAGCAGCTGTATCTGTAGTAAAGTATGGATTCCCTAATCCAGCAACAAATATCACTACTCTTCCTTTTTCAAGATGATGTATTGCTCTATCTTTTCTAAATGGTTCTGCTATTTGATCCATTCTAATAGCAGTTTGAAGATATGTGCATATTCCTATATTTTCTAAATAAGCTTGAAAAGCTATACCGTTGATAACGGTAGCTAACATTCCCATATAGTCACCTTCTATTCGATTTATTTTTTTATCTTCTCCTATTTTAGAAAATCCTCTAAATATATTTCCTCCTCCAATAACTATAGCAACTTGGCCCCCCATATCTACTACTTTTTTCACTTCTTCAGCATATTGTTGAAGACGAGTAGAATGAAGTCCAAATCCATTTTTTCCCATAAGAGCTTCTCCACTTAATTTCAATAATGATCTTTTATACTTCATGAAAAAGATATTTATTCAAAAATAAATTTTTTCTAAATTTTTTCAGATAAAGTATATGATATTATGGAAAAATTCCTAGTTTCTCATAAGAATCTACTATTTTATTAATAGCAAGTACAAATGCAGCTGTTCGCATATTTTTTATTTTTGATGATATTTTTAGATCACGGATTTTATGAAATCCACTAATCATTGTATCTTCTAATCCACTACGAACTAAATCGATTTCTCTTGGACCTCTTAAAATAATTTTTTTATCTACCGGATTAATTGTTTTTTTGCAAACAGTTTCAATAATTTGTAATAATTCATAATTCATATTTTCACTAAATCGTTTTTCCATTCGTCCATGACGAACATGACTTAAATTTTTTAACCATTCGAAATAAGAAACTGTTACCCCACCAGCATTTAGATAAATATCTGGAATTATAATAACTCCTTTTTTTTCTAAAATTTCATCTGCTTCAGGAGTTATAGGCCCATTAGCAGCTTCTCCAATAATTTTTGCTTTAATTTTTTCTGCATTTTTTTTATTTATTACATTTTCTAATGCTGCAGGTATTAAAATATCACATTCTAATTCTAGAGCTTTTTCAGTATTTTCAATATTTATTGCTTCAGGAAAATTTAATATAGATCCAGTATTTTTTAAATGTAAAATAACCTTTGACACATTCAATCCTTTTTTATTATAGATAGCTCCTTCTCTTTCCGCTAAAGCTACAATTATAGCTCCTGCATTATGAAAAAAACTAGCAGCATAATATCCTACATTACCTAGCCCTTGTATTATAATTTTTTTTCCTATTAATCCTATATCCAGACCTACAGATAACATATCCTCTTTCATTTTACATAATTCTCTAATTCCATAAAATACTCCTAATCCTGTTGCTTCTTTTCTTCCTCTTACTCCTCCTTGAGAAACAGGTTTTCCCGTAACACAAGCTAAAGCATCAACATCTTCGGGTCTAATAGATAAAAAAGTATCAAAAATCCAACTCATCTCTCTTTCTCCAGTACCATAATCTGGGGCAGGAACATCTATTCCTGGACCTATAAAGTTTTTTTTAATCAATTCTGAAGTATAACGACGAGTTATTTTTTCTATCGCTTCTGTAGATATAGTTTGTGGATCTATTTTTATACCTCCTTTTGCCCCTCCAAAAGGTACATCTACTATAGCACATTTATAAGTCATCAAAGCAGCTAATGTCATTACTTCATCTTGATTTACTTTTATACTGTATCGTATTCCACCTTTACAAGGAAGTTTATGATGTGAATGTTGAACTCTGTAAGCTTCAATTACTTTTATTTCTTTTCCTAATTTTACCGGAAAATGCATTCTATATACAGCGTTACAAGCTTTTATCTGTTCTAATAACCCCTTTTCTATAGAAAGAAATTTTGCAGCCTTATCAAAATTTCTTTCTATAGAATTAAAAAAACTATTTTTCTCAGATTTTATTCGGTTTTTTTTTAACATATAAAAGAAATATAAAGAGTATTTTTTTTATTTACTCAATAATGTTATGTTGCTATAATAAATATTCTCTGAATACAAATCTACAATATTTTATGTGTAAAAAAGGAGAAATACTTTTTTTTACATTATTTAAAATAAAATATTGATTATTTTGTTCGGTATTATGATAAGTTTTTTTAATGTTTTTTTTTTCAATAAAGATTTTATTTTAGGATGGTTTAAAATGAAATTTTTTATTTCTTCGATAGAAACGTTTTGATCAAATGATTCTGTGAATTTTAGTTTGTTATTAAACATGATTGGATATGTTCTTCTTTTTATAAGATATTCTGGATTAACAATTGGAATTTTAGAAAATATAATAGATTTTTTTTTCCCTAATTTTTTCCATATTTCTTCTGCTATATGAGGGGCAAATGGAGCTATTAATTTCACTATAGGTTCTAATATTTTTTTTTTATTACATTTTATTGCTGTTAATTCATTAACAGTAATCATAAACGTGCTAATAATTGTGTTTAAAGAAAAATTTTTCATTTTATTATGAATAGTATCTATAGTATGATGTAAAATATTATATTCTTTTAATGAAGGTATAGTTTCGTTAATATAAAAAACTCCGTTTTTATGAAATAAATTCCAAAATTTGTTCAAAAAATTTTTTATTCCATTGATTTTTTTATCATCCCAATATTTAGATTGTGTAATAGGTCCTAGAAAAATTTCATAAAGTCTAAATGTATCTGATCCATACTTTTTGCATATTTCGTCTGGATTAACCACATTATATTTAGATTTTGACATTTTTTCTAACTTTCTGTTACAAATAAAAATTCCATTTTCTAAGTGGAAAATTGCTTTTCTAAATAAAGGATAAAATTCCTTAAATTTATTAATGTCTAATTCACTATTTTTTTTTATTAAGAAAGTGTCAATATACATTTCTTGATATGAAAAAGATTGAAATATTTTTTTATGCCTTAATCCATAAGATATGAAAATGTTTTTGTTCACAATTTTTAATACTTTAGTTGAGTAATTTAGTATCATTCCTTGATTTAATACCCTTTTGAAAGGTTCTTCTGTTTTAACCCATCCTCTATCTTTTAAGAACTTATGCCAAAATCTTGAATAAATTAAATGTCCAGTTGCATGTTCAGAACCTCCAATATATAAATCAACATTTTCCCAATAATTTTCTTTTTTTTTAGATAGAAAATATTCTTTATTATGAGGATCCATATATCTAAGATAATACCAGCTAGAACCTGCCCAACTAGGCATAGTATTGATCTCAATTGGAAATATGTTTTTATAATTGATAAAATTATTTGACACTATTTTCATATTTTTTTCATCCCAAGCCCATTTATTTGCTCTAAATAAGGGAGATTTTCCATTCTTAGGATGAAAATTTCTTATTTTAGGAAGAACTATAGGTAATTTTTCAATTGGTATTACATAAGGAATTTTTTTCTTGAAATAAATAGGGATTGGTTCTCCCCAATATCTTTGTCTAGAAAAAATTGCATCACGTATTTTATACGTTATTATTTTATCTCCTAGTTTATTTTGAATTAATTTTTCAATAATTTTTTTATTTGCATCTTTTTCATTTAATCCATTTAAAAATTCAGAATTAATAAATATTTTATTTTTAAAGGAAAAAATTGTAATAAAATTTAATTCAAATTTTTCTGCAAATTCTTTACTTTTCTTATCTTGACAAGGTATTCCTATAACTGATTTCATTTGATTATCTAAAGGGAAAAAATCACTGATAAAAATGGGAATTTTTTTTTTAGAAATAAAAGGATGAAAAACATAGTTACCTGTAAATACTCCAGAAATAATATCTTTGTTTTTATTAAATTTTTTAAGAAATTCTAAAACTTTTGTTTTGTGGGAATGAGTGGCTATTTTCATTGAAAACGGATGTTCTGGAGATAAAATGACAAAAGTCATCCCAAAAATTGATTCTGGTGAATGGATAAATGATTTTATATTTCTTATCCTATTACTAGTAGTAAATACTATTTTTAAAGAGATATAAGCTCCTGTTAATTTCTCTATCCAATTAAATTGTAAATTTTTCAAAGAATTTGGAAAATTTACATGGTTTAAACCTTTTAAAAGTCTTTCTGCATAAGCAGAAATTCTTAAATGCCATTGCATCATCTTTTTTTTATATACTGGGAACCCTCCTCTTTGACTTCTTCCATTTTTTATTTCATCGTTAGCTAAAACAGTTCCTAAAGATGGACACCAATTAACTATAGTTTTACTTAAGTAAGCTAATCTATATTCTAATAAAACAGATTCTTTTTTTGAAGTACTAAATTTGTTCCAAATTTTAGAATTAAATTTTTTTTCAAATGAAGTACTTGCATTTATATAACGATTTCCATTTTTTTGGAATTCATTAATTAATGTATCTATAGGTTTTGATTTTTCTTCATTTTTATCATACCAAGAGTTATAAATTTGAATAAACATCCATTGAGTCCATCGATAATAGTTTGGATCACTAGTATATATTTTTCTACTCCAATCAAAAGAAATCCCAAGATTATTGATTTGATCTTTATATTTGATCATATTTTTACAGGTAGTTTCAAAAGGATGTTTACCTGTTTGTATAGCATATTGTTCTGCTGGTAATCCAAAAGAATCGAATCCTATAGGATTTAGGATATTAAATCCTTTAGATCTTTTATATCTTGCATAAATATCTGATATTATATACCCTAAACAATGTCCTACATGTAGTCCTGCTCCTGATGGATACGGAAACATATTTAAAATATAATATTTTGTTTTTTTTGTTTCTTTAGTTTTAAATACATTATTTTTTTTCCAATATTTTTTCCAATACTTTTCTATTTCTTGAAAGTTATATTCCATTTTTTTTCTATTTCTTGAAAGTTATATTCCATTTTTTTTAAATTTTGCAAAAAAATCACAATGATTTTATTCCGTAATTTTAATTACTACAAATGAGAAAAAATTAAGTAAAAATTTCTCTAAAAAAAAATAAAATGTTTAATGATCATCAATATTATTTGATAAATAACAAAGAGTTTTTAAATAAACAAACTATTAGTGAATTAATCAATATAATACAAAATAATCCAGATGATATTATTAGAATATTTAACTTATTGAAGTTAAATAAAGTTATTTCTGTTTTTAAAGTATTAGATTTTCCTACAAAAAAAAGAATTATAGAAGAATTATCTATTAAAAAAAAAATGGGACTATTAAATAATCTTCCAGTAGAAGATCGTATTTCTTTTTTTCAAAAAATTCCAGAAGATTCTTTAAAGGATTTGATTAAATATTTAAATACAGAAGAAAAACAAAGGACATTAGTATCTTTAGGATATCCTAAAAATAGTGTAGGACGTTTAATGGTTCCATATTATCTTGCAATTCAAAAAAATTGGATCATACAAGATTTATTAGATTATATTAGAAAAGAGGTAAAAAATAGTGATGTTATAGAAATTGTCTATATAATAGATAAAAATGGAAAATTAATAGATGATATAAAAATACGAGATATTTTACTTGTGAATCCAAAAACTAAAGTCTCTGATTTAATGGATGGAAAATATACTGCTGCTTTAAATATTTCTGATACTGAAGAAGTAGCTACTAAACTATTTTCTTTAAACAACAGAGTTTCACTTCCTGTTATAGATGATCAAAATTTCTTATTGGGAATAGTGACTATGAATGATATCCTATGGGGGTTAAATGAGAATTACAAAGAAGATGTTCAAAAAATAGAAGGAATGGAAGTTTTAAATCAATCTTATCTTAATGTTCCTTTATATAAATTAATTAAGAAAAGAGCCGGTTGGTTAATTTTGTTATTTATTGGAGAAATGTTTACAACCACAGTAATGCAAAATTTTTCAGGAGCTCTAGAAAAAGCTATAGTTCTTACTTTATTTATTCCTTTAGTTGTTTCAAGTGGAGGAAATAGTGGTTCTCAGGCAGCAAGTTTAATTATTCAAGCAATGGCTTTAGGAGAAGTGAAAATAAAAGATTGGTGGACTGTTATGCGAAGAGAAATTATTTGTGGTTTTTTTTTAGGAAGCATTTTAGGAATGACTGGGTTTATACGTATTATAGCTTGGCATAATATTAATTTATATGATTATGGGCCACATTGGATATTAGTAGGATTAACAGTGTTTTTATCCTTGATAGGAGTAGTTCTATGGGGGACATTTAGTGGTTCTATGTTACCATTTATAATTAAAAAATTTAGAGGAGATCCAGCTAGTTCTTCTGCTCCTTTTGTAGCTACATTAGTAGATGTTATTGGGTTAATTATATATTTTTCTGTTTCTTATATGTTGTTACATGGAACATTATTATAATCATGGAATTGATCTCTACACATAGAAAGTACTATTTTAAAATCTTTAGGAATAGGAATAGAAAAATGAAAAATTCCATTTTTTGGATGTATGAAAGAAATAGAAACAGCATGTAATGCTTGTCTTTGTAATATATTTAAACAAACATTAAAAAAATCTATATTTTTTTTAGATAATTTTCTCTTGAAAAAAATTTTATTACCTCCATATACTGAATCATTAAATAATGGATGTCCTATATATTTAAAATGAGTTCTTATTTGATGTGTTCTTCCTGTTTCTAATTTACAAGATATATACGTTATATATTTGAATCTTTCTAATACTTTATAATGAGTTATAGATAATTTTCCTTTATTTATATTACAATTTTTATTGTTATATATAGTCATTCTTTTTCTGTTATTTGGATCTCTACCTATAAATCCACTTATAACCCCTTTTTCTAGATTTAGATTTCCCCATATTAAAGCTATATATTTTCTTTTAATAGTTTTTTTATGAAATTGTTCTGATAAATATTTTTGTGAAGATTCATTTTTTGCTAAAACTAATAAACCTGATGTATATTTATCTAATCTATGAATTAAACCACATCTATATAGATTAATTTTCAATTTTTTTTTTTTAAGTAATATTTAATTCCATTAATCAAGGTACCTTGATTATTGCCATAAGCAGGATGTACTACTATTCCCGCAGGTTTATTAATTATAATAAGATCTTCATCTTCATAAACAATATTTAGATCCATTTTTTCTTCTAAAATATTTTTATATTCTAGATTAATAATATGATTACGTAATGGTTCTATTTCTATTTCTAGTTCAATAGAATCTAGAGGTTTTACTTTATGATTTTTTCTATTTATAACTTTTTTGTTTACTAGTATTTTTCCTGAATTGAAAACTTTTTGTATTTGATTTCTACTAATATTTTGTATTTCTTTCACCAAGAATTTATCAATACGTATTTCTCTTTCATTTTTATCGACTACTATTTTTATTTTTTTATTCTTCATTTTTTCATTATTTATTCAATGAATTAAAAAAGTTTTTCTTCATCTCTTTCTTCGTAGCATCTTTCTTCATCTCTTTCTTCGTATCATCTTTCTTCATCTCTTTCTTCGTAGCATCTTTCTTCATCTCTTTCTTCGTAGCATCTTTCTTCATCTCTTTCTTCGTAGCATCTTTCTTCACCTCTTTCTTCGTAGCATCTTTCTTCACCTCTTTCTTCGTATCATCTTTCTTCACCGCTTCCTTCGTGGCCTCTTTCTTCTCCTCTTTCTTCGTAGCTCCTTTCTTCACCTCTTTCTTCGTAGAATCTGTCTCTATCTCTTTCTTCGTAGAATCTGTCTCTATCTCTTTCTTCGTAGAATCTGTCTCTATCTCTTTCTTCGTAGAATCTTTCTCTATCTCTTTCTTCGTAGAATCTGTCTCTATCTCTTTCTTCGTGGAATCTGTCTCTATCTCTTTCTTCGTGGAATAAAAATTAGATAACCAAAGATCAATAGTTTGATTTTTATTATGAGTTTTTCCAGGAGAAGGACTTTGTCGATATACTTTTGCAGATTCATTTGAATTTGGATAGTCATAATAAAAATTAATAATATTAAAAAATTTATTTTTTAAGGTTGAAATTGCTGTTTTTAGTGACATTCCAATAACATTTGGAATAATAAAGTTATTTTTTTGTATACTTTTCCCTATTATTAAAGTAATTCCATCCAAATTATTCTTTGGACAAAAGATATATCCATATGTAATAGGTTTATTATTATAAAATATTTTTATAATTTTATCTTTATTTATATCATCTATATATCTTATTTCTTTAATTATAATATTATTTTTATGTAGTAGTTTTATAGCTATATCTTTGTTTTTATTCATAATATCTGGTAAAATATTACAATATTTATTAGGTTTTATATTTATTTTTATGTAAATAAATCTTCCTTGTTTTACATGAGATCCAGCTCCTGGAAAAAAAGAAATAATTTTATTATTTTCTAAATATGGATCATAATATGATTTATCTATATCATATTTCAATCCTAATCTATTCAAGATAGAAATAGATTTTGATAATGTTAAATAGCGTAAATTCGGAATTTCAACATAAGAACCATGTTTTGTGTAAACATCGACCCATTTTAGTGCTAATTGAGTAACCTTATACAAAAGGTATATAGCTGCTAATAAATTAATAATGAAAATTAATATATATTTTGAGTAATTCATTTGTATATTTATATATTATTACAATTATAATAGAATAAAAATAATGAAAAAAATAGCTGTTGCTATTGTTATGGGTGGATACACAAAAGAATCTCTTATTTCTATTAAAAGTGGAACAGCTGTTTATAATAACTTAAATAAATCAGAATTTGATCTTTATAGGGTTTATATTTTTAATGATAGATGGGTTTTAAAGAATGATGAAAATAAGGAATATCATATTAATAAACATGATTTTTCAGTAAAAATAGGAAAAGAAAATATTAAATTTGACTGTGTATTTAACGTAATTCATGGAACTCCAGGAGAAGATGGAATGTTACAAGCTTATTTTCAATTGTTAGGGATCCCTTGTACTGGGGGTAATTTTCATCATTCTAACATAACTTTTAATAAAAAATATTGTCTAACTTTATTGAAAAATTTTGGAATTAATACAGCAAAATTTATTTTCTTAAATAAAAATAAAATTTTTAACGAAAAAAAAATTTTGAAAGAAATAGGGTTACCATGTTTTGTAAAACCTAACAGATCTGGATCCAGTTTAGGTATAAGTAAAGTATATGAAGAAAAAAATTTTACTACTGCAGTAAAAAAAGCTTTTAAAGAAGATAAAGAAATTATTATTGAATCTTTTCTTGATGGAAAAGAAATTTCTGTAGGAGTATTTTCCTATGACAAAGAAATTTTTGTTTTACCTATAACAGAGATAATTAGTCAAAATGATTTTTTTGATTTTGAATCAAAATATTCTGGGAAATCTAACGAAATAACTCCAGCAAAGTTACACCCAAAAATAGAAAGTAGGATATATAATGTTGCTAATAAAGTATACGAAATTTTTAATTTATCTGGAATGTCTAGATCGGAGTATATAATAGTAAATGGAGAACCATACTTTTTAGAAATAAATACAATACCAGGACTTTCAAAAGAAAGTATTTTTCCAAAACAATTAGAATCTGCTGGGATACCTCTATCATTTTTTTTAAAAAAAATGATAGAGGTATCTATTACTAGAAAATAGTAAAATTATAATTTACAATTGCATTTATTATTATTGCAATGATTTTTTTTGTAGTTATAATAGAAAAAAAATATTAAACTTCTTAATAAAATAATAATTGAAGTAAAGAAAAATATCCCGATTATTATATACTGCCACCACATATATTATGTTATTTTAGTATTTGATATATTAAAAAAGAAGTAATATAAGCTAATAAAGTCATAAATATAAATTGCATTATAGGCCACTTCCAAGATTTTGTTTCTTTTTTTACTATGGATAAAGTACTCATACATTGCATAGAAAATGCATAAAAAAATAATATAGATAACCCTGTTGCCATAGGTTTTTTTTTTTCAGGAAAAAAATTATTTTTCATTTTTTCACTCAGAAAATTATTTTCTTTATTTTCTATATTATAAACAGATGTCATAGTACTAATAAAAACTTCTCTTGCTATAAGAGAAGATAATATCCCTATTCCTATTTTCCAATCATATCCTAATGGATTTAGTATAGGTTCTATTTTTTTCCCTAATATTCCTAAATAAGAATTAGGTAGGTCTCTCTTTTGAATAGTTATATAATTATTATTATCACTATCTATATTCTTATTTGTAGGCCCAAAATTTCCCAATCCCCAAATTATTATATTAACTAATAGTATCATTTTTCCTACATTTACAATAAAAGATTTAAGATTTATCCAAATAGGGATCCATATATTTCTAAATATTGGAATTTTATATGTAGGTATTTCCATAATAAGATGGCTTTTGTAATTTTTCTTCAAAAATTTATGTAATATCATAGATACTGTTAATGCAGATAAAATTCCTATCAAATACATTCCCATAAGAACTATTCCTTTTAGTTGAATAAATCCCCATTTTTTATTCGGAATGATTAAAGATATAATTAAAGTATAAACAGGAAGTCTAGCTGAACAGGTCATAAAAGGAGTAGCTAATATAGTGATTAAACGATCTCTAGGGTTTTCAATATGTCTTGCAGACATTATTGCAGGAATAGCACAAGCTATACTTGAAATAAGAGGGACAACACTCTTTCCATTAAGTCCAAATGGACGCATAATTCTATCCATTAAGAAAATTACCCTGCTAATGTAACCACTTTCTTCCATAATTAGTAAAAAAAATAAAAGAATAAATATTTGTGGAACAAAAGTTAGTATTGTGCTAATTCCAGGTAATATTCCTTGTAATAAAAAATCATTTAAAGGACCTGGATAAAAATTTTCTAATTTTTTTTTAATAAAATAAAAAAAAAATTCTATAAGTATTTTTGGATAATCTGACCAAAAAAAGATACATTGAAAAATGAAAAATAGAAAAAATAAGAAAATTAAATAACCCCAAAAAGGATGTACGATTAGATGATAATCTAATTTTTTAGAGAATTCTAAAATATTTTTTTCTTTACATGATATAATATCAGATACTGATTTTGATATAATTTTTGTTATTTTCTCATATCTATCTAATATTTCTTTTATTTGTAACTTTTTAGATACAAGATTGTATTTTTTTTTTATTTCTTTTAGAATAAGATCTTCTTTTATTAAGCTATTATTATTAGCTAAATAATACCAAGCTTTGTATCTATTGTTAGTTTTATAAATATTTATTACTTCATTAATAGGATTAGAAAAATCTTTTCTTGTACAAAAAAAAGGTTCTTCTCTTATTTTTTTTAAATTTTTTAATTTGTTTTTAAGTTTATCTATTCCTAATTTTTTTCTTGCATCAAGAAGAATAACATCTGTTAAAAGAGCTTTTTTAAGATTTTTTATATTGATATAAATTCCCTTTTTTTTTGCTTGATCCATCATATTTAATATCAACAATACTGGAAATCCTAAATCTTGTATTTGACTGAAAAGAAGTAGGCTTTTTTTTAGATTTGAAGAATCTACTACTACAATTATTTTATCAGGATAATCAGAATCATTTACATTATTTAATAAATTACTTACAATTTCTTCATCTTCAGATGAGGGATATATGCTATATGTTCCGGGTAAGTCAATTATTTGATATTTAATATGTTTATAATAAAAAAATCCTATTTTTTTTTCTACTGTAACTCCTGAATAATTACCAACTTTTTGATTTAATCCAGTCAAATTATTAAATAAAGAAGTTTTTCCTACATTAGGATTTCCGATGAGCGCTAGTTTAACAAATCTTGTCATTTTCATTAATAATAGGTTCTATTATAATATTTTCTGCTTCTTCTTTACGTAAAGCTAAACAAGATTTATCATAACTTATACATAACGGATCATGAAAAATAGAAAAAAAAAGTACTTCAAATTTAACTCCAGGTAGAATTCCTAATTCTAGTAATTTTATTGGAAATTCTTCATTTCTATATCCTTTAACAATTCCTTTTTCTCCTTTTTTAAGATTAGATAGATACAAAACTATATTTTTTTCTTTGAAAAAATGTAAAATAATGAAAAAATGAAATAAAGGTTTAAATTTATCTTTTTTATCTTAAACATTCATATAAGAATGACATCTACTTTTATTAGGTTTATACAATTATTTCTTAGTATATCTACATTGATCATAGTTCATGAACTTGGACATTTTATATTAGCTAAAGCATTTAAAGTAAGAGTTGAGAGATTTTTTTTATTTTTTGATCCTTGGTTCTCTATTTTCAGTAAAAAAATTGGTGATACTATTTATGGTATTGGGTGGTTACCTTTAGGTGGTTATGTTAAAATAACTGGGATGGTGATGGATAATGTAGAAAAATCTTCTATAAAAAAAAATTGGGAATTTCGTTCAAAATCATCTATAAAAAGATTATTGATTATATCAGGAGGTATAATATCAAATATACTTTTATCAATTATTATTTTTACTCTTTTACTATTTAAATATGGAGAAACTTATCTTCCTACAAAAAATGTGCGATATGGGATTGAAGTAGATGCTTTAGGTGAAAAAATAGGATTAAAAAATGGAGATAAAATTTTATTTGTTAACGGAAAATATATCAAATATTTTAATGATATGCCAAGAGCTATTGTTCTTGGAAATTCTATTACTGTAGATCGTATGGGAAAGGTTATTAATTTACCATTAGATAATAATAAAAAAAGATTTCTTTTTGATAGAAAAGAATATAATTTTTTTATTAGACCCCGTATTCCTCCTATAATAAATCATATGGTAAATGATTATTCAGAATCTAATATTTCTGGTTTAAAAAATAACGATGAAATATTATCAATAAATTCAGAATCTATTCTATTTTTAGATGAATTAAAAGAAACATTATACAAATATATAAATGAAAGGGTATTAGTTTCTGTAAATAGAGATGGTGATATTATTCAAAAAATAGCATATGTTCATCCAAAAAATTTATTAGGAATATATCTGAAAAGTTTTATTGATATGAATGAAATTTTTCTATTTGAAAAAAAGAAATATTCATTTATTGAAAGTCTACCTCATGGAATAAAAAAAACTTGGACTATTCTAAAAAATCAAATATTTTTCTTTAAAAATGTTTTTCATATACAAACAAAGGCTTATAAACAAATAGGTAGTTTTTTTTCTATGGCTAAAGAATTTCCTTCTAAATGGAATTGGGATATCTTTTGGACTTTTACTGCTACTTTATCTATTTGGTTAGCTTTTTTAAATTTATTTCCAATTCCATCATTAGATGGTGGATATATTTTATTCATTATCATAGAAATGATAACAAGAAAGAAAATCAATGAAAATATTGTTGAAAAATGTACAATATTTGGTTTTTTAATAATTAGTGTAATTATGATTCTCATTATTGCTTGGGATATTTTCAAAGTTTTTCTATCTTAAATTTATTGAAAACAAATACCTTATTTGTAGTAATTCCAATGTCAATTGATAAATCATTATCATGTGTATCTATAATTTTTTCTATAGGATGAAAAAAACTCATTCCTATTTTAATAGTATTTTTATTACATAAGTTTATGAATTTATCATAAAAACCTTTTCCATATCCTACACGATAACCTTTAAGGTCAAATATTAGTAATGGTATGAATATTACTTCAATTAGTGAAATAGGAATTACACGTTTATATATAGGCTCATAAATTCCATATTTATTTTTTTGTAATAAAGTTTTCTTATCAAAAAAACAATTATCTATTGATAATTGATCAAAATTTGAATATGGTACGGTGATATATTTTTTTTTCTTTAAAAGAAAATCAATAATAATAAATGTATTAATTTCATTGTATTTTCGTATGGGTAGAAATAGATGATAATATTTTTTTTCATATATTTTTTTATAATAAAAAAAAACCTTTCTTAATTGAAAAAAGATATTATAATTTTTTTGAATGAATTCGTTTTTAGGTATTTTTTTTCTATATGAAATATATTTTTTTCGTAAACTATCTTTATTCATTGATTAGAAACTATAAACTTATCAAGTATCTTTATTAATTTTTTTGGATCTTCTACATGACTCATATGGCCTACATTAAGGCTAACAAATTTTGTTCTGTATTTTTCAATACTTTTTACTTCTTTTTTAATTTCTTTTGGATCAAGAATTAAATCATGTAATCCTATAATATATAATTTTGGGAAAATATTATTTTTTAGTACGTGTATTCTACTATTTCTGATAGACATTCCTCTTAGAAAAGAGGAAACACTATAAATAGATGTAGATAAAGCAATTTTTTTTACCAAACGTTGTTTTATTTGTAAAATATTTAATTTTTTAGGATTGAATAATTTATTTATACTATTAGAAACAAATATTGGAAAATTATTTTTTGCTAATTTTATGGATTTTATACGTATTTTTTTCTTTTTATCTGAATCAGAATTCGAAGTAGAATGAAGTAAACATAATCCTAAAAAAATATGTGGATTTTTTTCAGCAATAGATAATGATATATATCCTCCCATAGAATGACCTATAAAAATTGCTTTTTTTATATACTCTTTTTCCAAGATTTTTAACACGATAATAGACATTTCTTCCATAGTAGAAATTATATTCATTCTTTGTGGAAAAAAGCTTTTTCCATGACCAGGAAAATCAATTAAAATTATTTTATACTTTCTTCTAAAATTAAAAAGTATGTCATTCCATATTTCTGAATTCTCCATAAATCCATGTAATAATACTATAGGAACTCCTTCTCCTTCTATTTTGTAACTTATTTTTTGATAAATATTATGTGTTAATATCATACTTGTTTTATTTAGAAAATAATAAATTTTCAATAAAATAATAAATTGCAATTGTAAGAATTATTAAATTTTTTATTATTCATTCAATTTATTGAATAATAAAATAAATAATGTTATTAACTATAAATATTGGAAATTCAAGTCTTCGTTTTGGACTATTTAATAATAATTATAATTTAAAATGTAATTGTTCTTGGATTATTAATAGTAATCCACATAGATCATTAGATGAATATATTCTTCTATTTAGAAATATATATCAACAATATGGAATTATTTCAAAATTAGTGAAAAATATTGTAATTGGATCTGTTGTCCCTCCTTTAACAAATATTGTAGAAGAATCTTTATATGAAATACATAAAATAAGACCAATAATAGTAGATAGATATTCATATTCTCCTATAAAACATTATTCACATCAGTTAGGAACAGATTTATATGCTAATGCTATAGCTGCATATACATTATACAAAAATAACACTACTCTAGTGGTAGATTTTGGAACTGCGTTGAGCTTAACATGTGTCGATGAATATGGATTTCTTCAAGGAGTTATTATTGCTCCAGGAGTCAATGGTTCATTATCTGCTTTAATTAGAAATACAGCTCAATTATCACAAATAGAATTAAAAAAACCATCAAGAATACTTGGACAATACACAGAGGAATGTATACAAAGCGGAATAATATATGGATATTTAAGTATGGTAGAAGGATTAATAAATAGAATTAATAAAGAATTAAAAAAAAATTGTTTTGTCATAGCAACAGGAGGATTATCTCATATATATACGTCTCTAACTAAAAAAATTCATATTAAAGATAAATTACATACAATAAAAGGATTAAAAATATTATTCCATTGGAATAACAAGAATATTGAATAAAAAAAAGTAAATATTTTGAATCAATTTAGTGATTGATATCAATTTGTTTTTTTATTTTTTTGGATAAAATTTGAAAATTTTTTTCTGATAAAAAAATTCTTTTTTTAGAAAAATTTGCATCATTTTCTGTATCCATAGGAATTAAATGAATGTGAACATGAGGAATTTCAAAACCCAATACAAAGATGCCAATTCTATTACAAGGAATTACTTTTTCTAAAGATAATCCTATTTTTCTAGAAAAAGACATAATAGAAATAAAATCATTTTCTGTCATAGAAAAAATATTATCTATTCTCTTTTTAGGAATAACTAAAGTGTGCCCTATTTTCATTGGATATAGATCCAAGAAAGCTAAATAATCAAAATTTTCTGCTACTTTATAAGCGAAAACTTTATTTTCAATTATCTTTTGAAAAATGTCCTTTCTATTCACTAAATGCTATTTCTAAAATTTTGTAATCAAGTATCATTTTATTAGGAAGTTTAATATGAGCTATTTCTCCCACTTGTTTTCCGAGTAATCCAGTAGATATCGGGGTGTTGATAGATATTTTTCCCGATTTTAAATCGGCCTCTCCTTCTGGAACTAAAGTATATATTTGTTCTCCACCATAAGTTAAATTTTTAATTCTAACTGTAGATAGTATAGAAACTCTTGTTCTATTTATTTGTGAACCATCTATAATTCTGGAGTTGGATAATTTTTTTTTTAATTTAGATATATTCATTTCTAGAAATCCTTGCGCTTCTTTTATTGCATCATATTCCGCATTTTCTGATAAATCTCCTTTATCTCTAGCTTCTGCTATTTGCATAGATATTTTTGGACGTTCTATATTTTCTAATCTCTCTATTTCTTTTTGTAATTTTTTTAATCCTTCTTTAGTTATATATTCAAATTTTACCATATTTTCTATTTTACAAAGTAAAGTTATATCATATAAAATAATTATAGAAAATCATTTTTTCAAAAAAAAATGATGATTCCATCCTACAAAAATTTTGTTAATTATATTCTTACAATATCTGCTCCTAAAATACGTAATCTATGATCTATATTTTCGTATCCTCTATCTATTTGCTCTATATTTTTTATAATACTAGTTCCTTTGGCAGAAAGAGCTGCTATAAGAAGTGAAATTCCTGCTCTAATATCTGGGGAATTTAATATAGATCCTTTAAGATAAGATTGGTGATTTAATCCAATAACTGTAGCTCTATGTGGATCACATAATATTATTTGCGCTCCCATTTCAATAAGTTTATCCACAAAGAATAATCTACTTTCAAACATTTTTTGATGAATTAATACACTACCTTCCGCTTGAGTTGCTACAACAATTAAAACGCTTAATAAATCTGGAGTTAATCCAGGCCAAGGAGCATCAGATATTGTTAATATTGCATTATTTAATAATTTATTAATCTTATAAGATTTTTGTGATGGAATATATATATCATCTTTTTTTTTCTCTAATTTTATTCCCATTTTTTGGAATGTTTTTGGTATTACTCCTAAATTTTTCCAACTAACATTTTTAATTCGTATTTCAGAACAAGTAATTGCTGATAACCCTATCCAACTTCCTATTTCTACCATATCAGGTAATATCACATGAATACATCCTCCTAAATTTGAAACTCCAATTATTTTGATTAAATTAGATCCAATACCTTTTATTTTTGCACCCATTTTGTTTAATAGTTTACATAATTGTTGAATATATGGTTCACATGCTGCATTATATATAATGGTTTTTCCATTCGCTAATGTAGCTGCCATAATAATATTAGCTGTTCCAGTAATAGAAGCTTCTTCCATAAGAATATAATTTCCGATTAAACGTTTTTTTTTATTATTCAAGTATAAATGAAAATACTTATGTTCATTGTGATAATGAATTACAGCTCCTAATAGTTTTAATCCTATCAAATGAGCATCTAAACGTCTTCTTCCAATTCTATCTCCTCCAGGTATTGGAATCTTAACTTTTCCAAATCTTGCTAATAAAGGGCCAGCAACCATAATAGAACCTCTTATAGATTTTCCATATTCAAGAAATTGATCTGTATTCAAATATTCAATATTTATATTTTTAGCTTGTAAACTATAATCTCCAATTCCATTTTTTTCTATTATAACTCCAAGATTTTCTAATATTTTCATCAAACATTTAACGTCTTCTATTTCTGGAATATTCTTGATCCTTAATTTTTCATGTGTTAATAAAACTGCACATAATACTTGTAATGCTTCATTTTTAGCACCTTGAGGTGTTATTTCTCCTTTTAAAATATTTCCTCCTTTTATTTTAAAACTTCCCATTATTTTTATCTTTTTTCCCTCTCTTCAGTATTTTTTTTGTATTTTTCAAAATATGAGAACACTGCAATAATGTATCTGTTTTTTTCATTAAACAAATTTTTCCATTAGAAAGTTCTTTTAAGTCTTTAAAAATAATATCATCTTCCACTATATTTTTATTCCATCTTAAATAATTTTTTTTCATTGTATTTGCTATAGCATAAGATAATCCTTCTTTTTTTTGTTCATTTTTACAATGAACTGCGACATGAATCATGTTTCTTATTATCTTTCCATAATATCGAAAACTAGTTAAATATTTTGGATAAACCACCTTTTTATAAGATAAAAAGCTAATATTTTCTGGATTAGGTTTAGGAAATGGGATATCAATATCTAGCTGATATTTAGATATTATAAATAATTGATTCCATATTAATTTATGTCGGAAAATTGATTTGCTCAGTTTTTTTTTAATATTTTTAGTATTTTTTTTAGTGAAAGTGGAATCTATCATCAATTTTATAATACCTAATACGCAAAGATTCCTTTTTTTTCTATTTTTTATTTTTGTAGCATAGTATATCATTTTATGAATATTTCTACCATATTCTGGTATAACTAATTTGAAACGGTTAGTATTATATTCCATATTAATATATTTATAATTTATTCTTATAATATGTTCTATCTGAAGTCCAAAGAATTTTTTTTTGAAAAATATTATGTCTTACTTGACATGATTTATTAAAACAAAATATACAGTGATTTTTAGAACATGCTTCTAGATATACAGACAATTCTACTCTAGACCCAAATTCATTTTTGGTTAGTTTCGTCAATTTTTTAACTTTTTCATTAGCTTTTTTTACATTAAAAAACCATGGAACAGTAAGGTGGCAATCTACATGTAGATCTCTCCCATATTTAATTGCTTTTAAATGATGAATATCTATCCAATGAATATCTCTTTTCTCATTAAAATGATTAAATAATTTATTTAAAAGTTTTTTATCAGATTCATCCATAATTCCTGCTGTTGCATTTCTTAATAATTTTAATCCTGTATATAATATTATAAAAGAGAAAATAATGGAAATAATTGGGTCAATCCATGTAAATTTTGTTATTTTCAAAAGAAATAACCCTATAACTATTCCAAATGTAGAATATGTATCTATTTTAAGATGTTTTCCACTAGCTATTAATATTAAAGACTTATTTTTTTTTCCTATTTTACAGGATAAAAATCCTAAAAGGTAATTAATACAAGCTGTTGTAAAAAACATTAAAAATATTCCATGATCTAATCTATATAAAAAAAATTCATTTGTATGAATATGAGATTTAATACGCATAAAAGTATTTATTAATATAGAAATTCCTACAATAAAAATTAATATTCCTTCTATAGCAGCAGAAATAAACTCTATTTTTCCATGACCATATGGATGATTATGATCTTTCGGTAAAGAAGATATGTATAGACTAATTAACCCAATAAAACTGCTTATTATATTAATTAAACTTTCCATAGCGTCACTAAATATGGAAAGTGAAGAGGTAAAATGCCAACTAATAAATTTTATGAAGAAAATAATAACAGATATAAAACATATCACTTTTTGTAAATTGAAGTTTAATTTAATTGATTTTAAATTATTCATATTATTTATTATGATGAATAATAAGTTTGTTCAATTGTAATAAAATTCTCTTTTTTCCAACTTTTTTAAAGTTAATTAAGGCGATTTTATTAAGATATTCTAATTTTAGAACAGTTCCAAAACCAAATATTTGATGATAAACGATCACACCTTCTTTTATATGTAAATTTTTAGAATTTTCATATGTAATTTTTTTATTTTCTGTATTAACAAATTTTTGATTTAGTTCGTTAATAAAACGACTGCGAATATTTTCCTTTTTTTCCCCCCATAAAAATCTAGATTTTGTATAAGTTAATATAGCCATTTTTTGTGCTCTAGTTAAAGCAACATAAAAAAGTCTACGTTCTTCTTCTATTTTAAACTGAGAGTTTATACTTAATTTTGATGGAAATATATTTTCTTCTAATCCTGTGATAAAAACAATAGAAAATTCTAATCCTTTAGATAAATGAACAGTCATTAAAGAAACTTTGTTACCATCATTAAATTTTTCAGTTTCTTCTTCTACCTCTACATATAAATATTGTAAAAAACCTGATAAACTATTGTTCCCATTATTTTTTAGTCTTTTTTGTTCTTCTATATAATGAGATACGTTATATAATATATATTGAAAGTCTGTATAATTATAATTTTTATCTATTTCTATCAAAAAATGTACAATATGTTTTGCTATTGTATAAGCATCTAATATTTTTGATTTAATTCTAAATTTTTCTATTTCTAAAAAAATTTTTTTTAACTTTTCTTTCGTTTTTTTTGTGAAAATGTCATAATTATCTATTTTATTTATTACGTTATATACTGTAATTTTTTCTTGTTTTGATAATTCTATTATATGTTTTACAATATTTTTATTTTTTATTATTTTATTGATTACATGTAATACAGATTGTTCATCTTCTGGGTTTATTATTATCTTAAAATAAGATAATAAGTCTCTGATTTCTTTTCTTTTAAACAATGAAGTTGATCCATATATTTTATATGGTATATTTTTTTCTTTTAGAGAAGATTCTATAAAATATGATTGTTTATTTGTTCTATAGAGAATAGCAATGTCTTTATATTGAAAATATTTATTTTCTTTTGTTGAAAGAATAAGATTAGCAATATATTGTGCTTCTTTTTTCTCAGAAGAAGCACAATATATTTTTACTTTTTCTCCCTTTTCATTTTTAGTCCATATTTTTTTTGTTATTTGATTTTTATTGAAAGAAATGATATTGTTAGATGCTTCCACTATATAATTAGTAGAACGATAATTTTGCTCAAGACGAAATATTTTTGCTTCATTATAATCTAAATGAAAATTTAATATATTTGCTATATTTGCACCACGAAAAGCATAAATACTTTGAGCATCATCTCCTACTACAAAAATATTTCTATATTTGGAAGATAAATTTTTTATTATAACACTTTGAGAAATATTTGTATCTTGATATTCATCTATTAGTATATATTTGAATTTTTCTTGATATTTTTGTAAAATATTAGGAAATTTAAAGAATAGATGATTAGTATAAAGTAATATATCATCAAAATCTAAAGCGTTTGATTGTATACAACGTTTTGTGTAATGTTCATATATTCTTATAAAAGTTTCAGATTTTCTTTTTTTAATTAAAAACTTACTGTATAAATTATTTTTACATTCGGAAATTTCTCTTCTTATTTCTTTAGGAGTTAGATTAATATCTAAATTAATATCTTTCAATATTCTTTTTATAAGATTTTCTGAATCTTTTTGATCATAAATAGTATAATTAGGATTATATCCTATATAGGAGGATTCTTTTCTTAAAATTTTTGAAAAAATAGAATGAAAAGTTCCTAATGTTAGTTGATCTAGTTGATCAATGCAAATCATTTTAGATATTCTATTTTTCATTTCTATAGCGGCTTTTTTAGTAAAAGTTAAAGCTAGTATATTAGAAGGGTCAATTCCCGTATTCTTGATCATATAAGCAATTCTATATGTAATAACGCGAGTCTTTCCTGATCCTGCTCCAGCAATAACTAGTATAGGCCCATTAATAGTTTTTATTATTTTTTGTTGATCTATATTTAGAGACATAGATTATTGAATCTATTTTTTATCCATTCATAATATTTGTGAGGAATATCTTTGTTCTTTTTTAATAAGAAGTTTGGATTTTTTTCAAAAAAATTTTCAGCTACTGGAAATACTTCTTTTATCATTTTATAATCTTTCATAATATTGATAGTATGAAAACAACTTTTTCCGCTTTGTTTTGTTCCTATTAAATCTCCACTACCCCTTTGTTTAAAATCTTCTTTAGCAATTTCCAATCCACTATTTGTTATACACATTTTTTCTATTTTGGAACTACTTTTTAATCCAATATTTTCATTTGTAATAAGTATACAATAACTTTGATATGGACCTCTTCCTACTCTTCCTCTCAATTGATGAAGTTGAGATAATCCAAAAAAGTTTGCATTTTCTATTAAAATAACTGTTGCATTTGGAACATTTATTCCTACTTCTATTACAGTAGTAGATATCATTATTTTAGTTTTTCCATGAAAAAAAAGATTTATTTGTATTTCTTTTTCCTTAGAAGTCATTTTTCCATGTAATATTCCTATTTTATTTCCCAATGTTTGAAATTTATCTTTTATTTCTTTATATCCTTCCATTAAACTATTGCATTTCTTTCTATTTTTGTTTTCTATAATAGGATAAACAATATATATTTGTCTTCCTTTTAAAATTTGATTTTTTATTATTTCAAAAGCTTTTTTTCTATTTTTATCTAAGAGATGAATAGTTTTTACTGGTTTTCTTCCTAAAGGGAGATCTTTTATTATGGATATATTTAAATCATGGTATATAATTTTAGCTAAAGTTCTAGGAATAGGTGTAGCAGTCATAATTAAAGTATGAGGAAATTTTTTATCGTTTTTTTTACAAAGATAAGATCTTTGTTTTACTCCAAAACGTTGTTGTTCATCTATAACTGCTAATCCTAAATTAAAAAATTTTACTTTTTTTTGAATTAATGTATGAGTTCCAACTATGATAAAAATCGTACCTTTAAATATATCATTACAAATTTTTTTTCGTACAGAAATAGGAGTTGATCTAGTTAATAAAGCTATTTTAATTTTTATTGTTGAAAACATTTTTTTTATATATTGATAATGTTGTATAGCCAAAACTTCGGTAGGAGCCATCAAACATGATTGAAATCCGTTGTCTAAAGCTATTAACATAGCTAACATCGCTATTATAGTTTTTCCACTTCCTACTTCTCCTTGTAATAGTCTATTCATTTGAATAGATTTTTTTAAATCGTTCCATATTTCTCTGAATACTTTTTTTTGTTCTTCTGTTAATGAAAAAGGAAGAAAATATTTGTAGAACTGATGAAAATTTTTTCCCAATTTTGAAAACTTTGGACCATCTGTAATTTTTCTTTTTGATAAAAAAAATAATTTTATTAGAAATAGTTCTTCAAATTTTAAAGAATATTGTGCTTGAAGTTTTTTTTTAAAAGATTTTGGAAAATGAATTTGGATTAAAGCTTCTTTTTTTGACATTAATTTTTTCTTCAAAAATTTTTGGAAAAAAAAATCTTCTATGTGATTCTTTGATTCTTGGATTAAATTTTCTAATAACTTAATTATAAGTAAATTATTTAATCCTATATCTCTTAATTTTTTTGGTATAAAATAAATAGGATATATACAGTAGTTATTATTTATTGAATGAGAAATTTCATATTTTTCAATATTAGGATGAATAATCTGTATTTTATTTTGGAAAAAATTTAGTTTTCCGTAAACTATGATAATAGTATTTTTTTTTATTTTTTTATAAAAATTAATCTTATGAAACCAAATTAATTCAATAAATCCCGTTTTATCTTCCAAACGAGCTATCAATATTTTTTTATTACAAGTTGTTATTTCTTTAATATTGGTAATCTTTCCTAAAATTTTTACAAAATTTTTGTTATGATTATTTTTATTAGTAAATAATTCTGATATTTTCCTAAACTTAGAAAGTTGAATATATTTTTTTGGGAAAAAAAACAATAAATCTTCATATGTATGAATGTTTAATTCCGAATTAAATAAATGTATTTTTTTTAAATTTAATCCTTTTAAATTTTTTATGGATTTTTTTAAAATGCTATAAGACATCATAAATTATATAGAAATAGATAGTTTCCCTATTTTTTTTACAAAAAAAACTTAATTTTGTCAACTAGTAGATAATTAATTAAAAATTAGGACATTTAGCTCAGTTGGTTTAGAGCGCTACTTTGACAGAGTAGAGGTCGTCGGTTCAAATCCGATAGTGTCCACATTTCTTCAATTATTTTACTTTAATTTTGTTATTTATATAAAAATTAAATAAAATATAAATATGATTTTAATCACTATAGTAAGAGAAGGTGAGTCTATTGATAAAGCATTAAAAAAATGTAAAAAAAAATTTGATAAAACTAGAGTTCTCAAAGAGTTTAGAGAAAAACAACAATATGTAAAACCTTCTGAAGGAAGAAGAAATGAAATTCTGAGAGCTAAATATAGAGAAAAAATGAGATCAAAGAATGATGAATAAAAATGAATAAATAAGATTTACTTTTTTTATGTTTTTATGATGGTAAAAAAAACTACTGATAATAAAATTATATTTGGGTTAATTGGTAAAAATATAGGCTATTCTTTTTCAAGAAATTTTTTTTTGGAAAAATTTAAAAAAGAATCTCTATCTAATGTAGATTATAAGATTTTTGATATTGAAAAAATAGAAAAAGTCTCATCTATTTTTAGAATTCCTTATTTGATAGGGTGCAATGTAACAATACCTTACAAAACTAGTATCATTAATTTTTTAACAGAAATAACTGCAGAAGCAAAAGAAATAGGATCCGTAAATGTTGTAAAAATTATTAGGAAAAAAAAGATCATTGGATACAATACAGATATTATTGGTTTTCAATTATCTTTTGAAAAGGATATGAAATTTTTTCATGAAAAAAATCCAAATGCTTTAATTCTAGGAACTGGAAGTGTTTCTAAAACTATATCTTTTGTTTTAAAAAATTTAGGAATATCCTATCAATTCGTATCTAGAAGAAAAAGAAAATATTTTTTATCCTATGATGATTTAAATAAAGATATACTGGAAACTCATAAAATTATTATTAATTGTACCCCGGTTGGAACGTATCCAAATATTAACTCTTGTCCTCTCGTTCCTTATCAATTTATTTCTAAAAAACATTATTTTTATGATTTGGTATATAATCCTAATAAAAGTTTATTTTTAAAAAAAGCAGAAAAAAAAGGAGCTTTTATAAGAAATGGATTAGAAATGTTGAATATTCAAGCAAATGAATCATGGAAAATATGGAATTCTCCTTAAAAAAAATTTTTATGGAGAGAGCTATACAATTAGCTAGAAATGGATTAGGGACAACTTCCCCTAATCCCATGGTTGGATGTGTTATAGAAAAAAACGGAGTTGTTATATCGGAAGGTTGGCATTATAAATTTGGAATGAACCATGCTGAAGTTGAAGCTATCAATAAAATTAAGGACAATAATTCATTTGTTAATTCTACACTATATGTAACATTAGAACCATGTATTCATTTTGGAAAAACATCTCCTTGCGTTGATTTAATCATCAAAAAGAAAATACCGATAGTTGTAATAGGGATCAGAGATCCATATCAAAAAGTAAATGGTCTAGGAATAAAAAAACTTATAAATAATGGAATAAAAGTAGTAGAAAATTTTTTAGAAGATCAATGCTTGGTTCTGAATAAACGTTTTTTCACTTTTCATAAAAAAAACAGGCCTTATATTATACTAAAATGGGCTCAAAGTAATGATGGATTTATATATTCCTCAAATAGAAAAAATAAATGGATAAGTGGAGAAAACGCTAGACAACTAAATCATAAATGGAGATCCGAAGAGGATAGCATTTTAGTTGGAAAAAAAACTGTATTAAACGACAATCCAAAACTAAATGTTAGAAAGTGGGATGGAAAAAATCCAGTAAGGATTTTTATCGATAAAAAATTAAATATACCTGATTCATACTTTGTTTTAGATGGAACTCAAAAAACTATTATTTTTACAGAAAAAAATAAAAAAAATAAAAAAAATATAGAATATATTTGCCTCTCCTTTAAAAAAGAACTAATAAAGAATATATTAAATCAATTATATAGAAGAAACATACAATCTCTGATTGTAGAAGGTGGAAAAAATACATTAGAAAATTTCATAAAAGAAAATATGTGGGATGAATGTAGGGTTTTTGTATGTAATACAACATTAAAATGCGGCATAGAATCTCCTATAATAAAAGGAAAAATGTTAAAAAGTGTAAATATTGGAAAAGATATATTATTTTATTTTTCGAGATAAGAATTGAATTGTATTAATGCCATCTGCATAATCTTCTAATTTTGGTAATTGTGCTTCTCCGAAGCATATTTCCTCTTCGAGAAAATTTTTTGCTACAATGCATTGTAGATGTTTTTTATTTTTAATAATATTTTTTCTCAATTTATCTAAATTTTTATAATATTCATAATAAACAACTGATATTGGACTAAAATAATTTTTATCCTCTTTAAAAATGAGAAAATCATTGTTTTTGATACATATTTTTTTATTCATATTATAAATAGATAGATAATATTTGTAATTATCCATATATTTTTTGTTTCTTGTAATATATTTATATAAATATGATTTATCCAATATATGACTGATATTATATTTATAAGGGATAAAAATTTTTCCTATATTTCTACATCCTCTTCCAGAATAAGTAAGTATATCTTTATTCAAAAAAATTAAATCTTCCTGTTTCTCATCCCCTTGTAAAATAGCTATCGAAGTTCGATTATTACGTAATAGAAGTGGCTTTTCTCTGAAATAATATTCAAAATAACGAGCCGTATTATTATTTCCAGTGGCTATGACATAGTCATATTTTTCTTTAAAAAAATTTTCAGTAAATTTAATTTTATCCTTTAACATTGGATTAATATGTTTCATAATCTTACATAAAAAAGGAAACAATAAATTATCTTTTTGAGATAATTTAATTATTATTTTATATCCAGATATAATAACGCACAAAAAATCGTGAAATCCTGCTAGTGGAATATTTCCAGGCATAATTACAAGAACGTTTTTTTCTTTATTTTTATTATTATTTATTTTATAAAATTGCTTATCTATCCAATATTCTAAGTTTTTTCTTGTAAGTGTCTTCCCCCATTGATCAATACTTAAAAGTAAATCTTCCATATGAAACCAACTATTATTGATAGAAATTCTTTGAATAATTTTTTTAATAGAAGGAAAGAATTTTTTTATTTCGTTATTAGAAAAAAATGAATTATTTAATTTTTTATTTATGTAAAATTTCCTAAATTCTCTTAAAATTTTACCTATTTTATCAAATGTTTTAATCATAATTTTAATTAAAAAAAAATTCTTTATGTCTATAAAGATAACAGAAGATTGTATTAATTGTGGAGCTTGCGAACCAGAATGTCCTAATCATGCGATTTATGAAGGAGGAAAAACATGGAAAATGTCAGATGGAAATTCTTTGTTTCATAAAAATGAAGATTATAATATTCCACAAAAACCAAAAAAAAAGGATACATATTTTATTGTTTCAGAAAAATGTACAGAATGTATTGGTTTCTATGAAGAACCTCAATGCATTATGATATGTCCAGTAAACTGTTGTATTCTTGATATGTATGAAACTAAAGAAGAACTTATTAATAAAAAGAATTTATTGCATACTCATCATAAATGAGTAATTAATTCACTTTTTTTTATATGGAGAAATTAACTTGGAATTCTTTTTTTATAAAAGAATATAAAAAAAAATATTTTAATGATTTATTAAAAAAACTGAAAGAAGAGTATAGTAATTTTGTATGTTTTCCTAGAAAAGAAGATATTTTTTCTTCTTTCAAATATTGTTCTTTAAAAAAATTAAAAGTTGTTATCCTAGGTCAGGATCCATATTACAATAAAAATCAAGCTGATGGACTTTGTTTTTCTGTCCAAAATGGAACCAAAATCCCTCCCTCATTAAGGAATATCTTCATAGAAGTAAATAGTTGTTTTAATAATAAAGAAATACCATCTAATGGATCTTTAGTTCATTGGGCAATACAAGGTATTTTGTTATTAAATTCTATTTTGACAGTAAGAGAAGGATTCCCTAAATCTCATAAAGAAATAGGATGGGAAGTTTTTACAAATAGAATTATACATTTTATTTCAGAAAATAAAAAAAATGTTGTTTTTCTTTTATGGGGAAAACATGCAAAAATGAAAAAAAAATTTATTAATCAATTAAATGATCATTATGTTTTAGAAACATCACATCCTTCTCCTTTTTCTGCATATCATGGATTTTTTGGGTCTAAACACTTTATAAAAACTAATATTTTTTTATATGAAAAAGGAAAATGTCCCATAAAATGGTAAAAATTATACCATTTATTTTAACATTACTTACAGATGTATAGATCTATTTTCAAAATTTAACAAAGAAACTTCTTTAAATGCTTCGCTATAAGTAGGATGAGGATGACATATTCTATATATATCCTCAGAAGAGGAATAGAATTCCATAGCAACAGTTGCTTCCATTATCATATCTGATGCGTGATCCGATATTATATGAACCCCTAATATTTTATCTGTTTTTTTATGAGAAATCATTTTCAAAAATCCATCTGTACATCCACTTGTTTTGGCCCTACCTAATACCTTCATTGGGAAAAACCCTATGTTATATTCTATTTTTTCATTTTTTATCTCATATTCTGTTTTTCCAACGCTGGCTACTTCAGGATACGTATAAATTACTGAAGGAATTAAATCATAATTAATAATGTTAGGTTTTTGTCCTGCTATATGTTCTACTACATGTAATCCCTCATATTCTGCTTTATGTGCTAACATCTTTCCACCTATAACATCTCCTACAGCATATATATTATTATGAACACTAGATTGCAAATGATGATTAACTATAATAAATCCTTTTTCATTCTTTTTTATTCCTATGTTTTCTAATCCTAAATTTTCTGTATTAGGAATTCTACCGATACATAGAAGACAATAATCTCCTGTAAATTTTATTTCTTTTCCATTTTTATCTTTAGCTAGAATAGCTACTTTTTCATTATTTTCTGTAACAATATTGTTAATGGATAAAGAAGTTATTATTTTAATAGAGGATTTTTCTAATATTTTCTTCATTTCTTCACTTAGAGAAAAATCCATACCAGGTATTATTCTATTCATTCCTTCTATGATTAGCACTTCGCTTCCTAATCTGTTAAATATAGAACCTATTTCTAATCCAATGACTCCTCCTCCAATTATTATTAATTTTTTTGGAATTTCTTTTAAAGAAAGAGCTTCTGTAGAAGATATAATCCTATTTTTCAGGCTAAAATTTATATATGGAAAACATGTAGGCTTAGAGCCAGTGGCTATTATACAAAATTTAAAATTTATTTTATTTTTTTCATATAATGATTTTATTTTCTTTACAGAAAGAGTGTTTTTATTTATAAACGACGCTATCCCTTGATAAACATCTACCTTATTTTTATTTAATAAATATTTAACTCCATTATTTATATTTTTAATTATATTGTTTTTTCTATTCATCATTTTATCAAAATCTAGACTAATCTTTTCAAAAGATATTCCATGTAAATGATAATTTTTTTTGGCTAATAGAAAATATTTAGAAGAATCTAAAAGAGATTTAGATGGAATACATCCTACATTTAAACATGTCCCTCCTAATTCTTCATATTTTTCTACAATTGCAGTTTTAAATCCTAATTGACTAGCTCTAATAGCAGAAATATATCCTCCTGGACCTGATCCTATGACTACAATATCGTAATTTTTCATATTAATTTTTTGTTTATAAAGTTACATAATTACATATTTAATACATACGCAAAAATTAATGGAGCAACAATGGTTGCGTCTGATTCAATAATGAATTTTGGAGTATTTTTATCCAACTTTCCCCAGGTTATTTTTTCATTTGGAATTGCTCCAGAATAAGAACCATAACTTGTAGTAGAATCAGATATTTGGCAAAAATAAGACCAAAAAGGAATTGATTTATCTCCTATATCTTGAGACAACATAGGGACAACGCAAATGGGAAAATCACCTGATATTCCTCCACCAATTTGAAAAAAACCTATCTTATGTTTATTAGATTCTTCTTGATACCATTTTGCTAAGTACATCATATATTCGATTCCATTTTTAACTAGAAAAGGAGAAAACATTTTTTTTATGCAACAAGAAGCAAAAATATTACCTATAGTACTATCTTCCCATCCTGGAACTATCATAGGTAAATTTTTTTTAGCTGCAGCTAATACCCAACTATTTTCTGGGTCAATATCATAATATGGTTCTAGAACATTTTTTAATAATAATTGATAAATGTATTCATGAGGAAAATAACGTTTTTTTCTTCTATGAGCAATTTTCCATACATCTAAAATATGTTTCTGAAGATTTTTAAAGGCCTCTTCTTCCGGAATACAAGTGTCTGTCACTCTACAATAACCTTCTTTTAAAATTTCTTTTTCCTGATCTGGAGTAAGATCTCTATAATTAGGTATTTTTTTATAATGAGAATGAGCTATTAAATTTAATATATCTTCTTCTAAATTAGCCCCTGTACACGAAATGATATGTACTTGATCTTTCCTTATCATTTCAGCTAAAATTTTTCCTAATTCTGAACTACTCATAGCACCTGCTATAGTTAGCATCATTTTTCCATTCTTTTGAATATGAGATTTATAGGATTTAGCTGCTTCCAATAAGGATAAAGCATTAAAATGAAGAAAGTATTTGTTAATAAAAGAAGTAATAGGAGATTCTTTCATATTTCATATTTTTTTATCTAGCTATTTGTACGGCTCTTGTTTCTCTGATCACTGTTACTTTTATTTGACCAGGATATGTCATCTCATTTTTTATTTTTTCTGTGATATCGAAAGATAATTGAAAAGCTTTATTATCATCAATTTTATCACTTTCGACTAAAACACGTAATTCTCTTCCTGCTTGTATAGCAAATGCTTTATTTACACCGTAAAAACTAATTGCTATATCTTCCAAACTCTTCAATCTTTTTGAATAAGATTCAAAAGAATTTCTTCTAACTCCTGGACGTGCCCCACTTATAGAATCTGAAACTTGTACTATAGGAGATATTAACACTTTCATTTCTATTTCATCATGATGAGATCCAATAGCATTACATATTTCAACATTTTCTCCATATTTTTCTGCCCATTGCATTCCTAAAATAGCATGAGGTAATTCTGATTCATTTTCAGGAACTTTACCAATATCATGCAATAATCCTGCGCGTTTTGCTAATTTTGCATTTAATCCTAATTCAGAAGCTAATATTCCTGCTAAGTGTGCTACTTCACGAGAATGTTGTAATAGATTTTGACCATAAGAAGATCTATACTTCATTCTTCCTATCATTTTAATTAATTCTGGATGAATTTTATGAATTCCTAGATCTATTATGTTTTTTTTTCCTATTTCAACTACTTCTTCCTCTACCTGTTTTTCTGTTTTTTCTACTATTTCTTCTATTCTTGCTGGATGTATACGGCCATCTATTACTAATTTTTGAAGAGAAAGTCTAGCAACTTCTCTTCTTATAGGATTAAAACAAGATAAAAGAATGGCTTCTGGTGTATCATCTACAATAATTTCTACCCCTGTAGCCTTTTCCAAGGCTCTTATGTTTCTTCCTTCTCTTCCTATGATTCTCCCTTTAACATCATCTGATTCTATATTAAAAATAGATACAGCATTTTCTACGGCTTGTTCTGTTCCTATTCTTTGAATAGCTTGAATGACTATTTTTTTTGCTTCCATTTTTGCAGTTATTTGTGATTCTTCTATAATACTTTGTATATAAGATTTAGTCTTTGTTTTAGCTTCATTTTTAAGTATTTTTATCAATTCACTTTTAGCTTCTTCAGAAGAATAATTAGATATTTTTTCAAGTAATTCTACTTGTTTAGTATGCATTTTTTTAAATTCTTCTTGTTTAGTTTGAAGAATTTTATATTTATTTTCATAGTCATATATTTGATTTTCTAGACGATTGTTTTTTTTAAAATAAATTTCTATTTCTTTAGAAAGTCTATTTTCTTTTTTTTTTGTTTGATTTTCTATATCAATTATCTTTTTTTCTCTAAGATGAACTTCCTTTTCATGTTTACATTTTAATTCTAAAAATTTTCCTTTAGCTTGTAACACTTTATTTTTTTTTACGTTTTCACCTTCTTTCTCTGCATTGTTTATAATGTTTTTTGCTTGTATATTAGCTTTATCTAATAATTGAATATATTTTTTTAATATGGTTTTTTTTCCAAAAAAATAACATGTAATAATTCCTATCAAGAACCCCATTAGGACCGAAAATCCAACATTTATTTTCATATTCACTCAATTTAAATAAAAATAAAATAGACATTTTAATAACATTTTTAAAACAAAAATACTGATCAAAAATTCTTAATAAAGTTTTATGTTATAAAGATTTCTCTGAATAAAGAAAAAGAAGATAAACAATCAATAAATATACAAAATTAAAGATGAGGGGTATTAAAATATATTTTTAAAAAACAGAATTTGAATACATTATATATTTGTACATAAAAATCTAAATATTAATGATACGATCTTATTTGGATAATGCAGCTACAACTCCTATAAGGAGTGAAGTTATAAAAGTTATAGTAGATACATTAAAATATTCATTTGGAAATCCTTCATCAACTCATCATAGTTATGGAAGGAAAGCACGTTCTATAATAGAAGAATCTAGAATAAACATAGCAAAAATAATCAATGCTACGCCTTCCGAAATAATTTTTACTTCTAGTGGAACAGAAGCTAATAATATTATATTAAAATCTTCTATATTAGATTTGAATATAAAACACATATTAACTTCTCCATTAGAGCATTCTTCTGTTTTACAAACAGTATTAGATCTATCTCAGAGGTATAAAATAATAGTAAATTTTATTCAATTAAAGGAAAAAGGGGGAATAGATTTTAACCATATGGAAGAATTATTAAAAAAGAATTCTTCTTTTAAAACACTTGTAAGTTTAATGTACGCTAATAATGAAATAGGAAATCTATTAGATGTGAAAAAAGCTTTTTTTTTATGTAAAAAATACAATGCGTATTTTCATTCAGATACAATTCAGTTTATTGGAAATTTTCCTATTGACATGAAAAAAAATTGTTTTGATTTTGTAACTGCTAGTGCACATAAATTTTATGGTCCTAAAGGTATAGGTTTTCTTTTTGCAAGAAAAGAAATTATTAAAAAAATGAAACCTTTTATTAGTGGAGGTTTCCAGGAATATGGAATACGTTCAGGAACAGAAAATATTTATGGAATAATAGGTCTTTCAGAAGCTTTGAAATTGAATTCTTTTGATTTTAAAAATCATTTAAATAAAATAAAAAAATTAAAATACTATTGTATATCAGAGTTAAAAAAAATAATTCCAGATATCATTTTTAATGGATTTTCATCTTCATTTGAAAAAAGTATTCCAACTATACTAAATTTCTTATTTCCAACAAAAAAAGATCATTTATTATACTTTCATTTAGACTTAATGGGAGTTTCAGTTTCCAGAGGAAGTTCCTGTGATAGCAATGTAAAAAAAATGTCTCATGTAATTAAATCTATTACAAGTGAATCTTTATTAAATAAAATGATGCCAATAAGAATATCTTTTGGAATTTTTAATGAAAAAAAGGATATAGATTTATTAATAGAAGCTCTGCAAAAAATTAGGAAATAAAAAATTTTCTATAAAGTTCAAAATATATTAATTATCATTATATTTGATCATTGATTAGTTTATTCAACAATATTTTTATAGTGAATTTTTGTAGTTTTTTTCAATTATCTATTGGAAAGAAAATAGTAATGGCTATTACCGGAATATTTCTTATGATATTTCTTTTGTTACATTTAAGTATTAATCTATTTCTTTTTTTAGGAGAGGAAAAATTTAATAATGCTGTTTATTTTATGAGAAATAATTTTCTTATTCATTTTTTAGAATATTTATTGGCTATTGGTTTTATTATTCATATTCTATTTGGAATTAGATTGCATTTGCAAAATAAAAAAACAAAAGGAGAAATAAATTATGCCATAAATTCTTATGTTACTTCATCATTTAGTAGCAGGACGATGATATATACTGGGATTTTAATCTTATGTTTTCTAGTATTACATTTGATGAATTTTACAATTCCTATGAAATATTATAATAATCAATTATCTGATTATGAACAGGTTATTTCATTATTTCAAAATCCAATATATACATTTATATACGTATTATCCTTTATTATTTTGGGGATTCATTTAAATCATGGATTTCAATCTTCTTTTCAATCTTTGGGATTATCTAATAAAAAAAAACTTATTTGGATAAAAAGATTAGGTTTATTTTATTTTTGGATCATTTGTTCTGGATTTTCTATTATTGCTGTATGGTTTTTTTTAAAAAAATAGAAATTAATTAATATTAATAATGAAATACGATTTAAAAAAAAATAATCAAGTCCCAGAAGGAAAAATAGATAAAAAATGGAATAATCATAAATCAATTTTAAAATTGATATCTCCTAATAATAGATCTAATTTTGATATTATTATTATAGGATCTGGATTATCAGGTGGTTCTGCTGCAGCTTCTCTATCAGAATTAGGATATAAGGTTAAAGTTTTTTGTTATCAAGATTCTCCAAGAAGGGCTCATTCTGTTGCAGCACAAGGAGGAATTAATGCTTCTAAAAATTATAAAGGAGATAATGATTCTATATATCAACTTTTTCACGATACAATAAAAGGAGGAGATTATAGATCTAGGGAAGCTAATGTATATCGTTTATCTGAGATTTCTTCTAATATTATTGACCAATGTGTAGCTCAGGGGGTTCCATTTGCTAGAGATTATGCTGGTTATTTAGAAACAAGATCTTTTGGAGGGACAAAAGTAGCCAGAACTTTTTATGCTAAAGGGCAAACGGGACAACAGTTATTATTAGGTTGTTATTCAGCAATTTGTAGACAAATAGGAAAGGGAAAAATAAAAATGTACAATCGTCATGAAATGTTAGATTTAGTATTGGTAGAAGGAGTAGCTAGAGGTATTATCGCTAGAAATTTAGTTTCTGGAAAATTAGAAAAACATAGTGCACATGCTGTAGTAATAGCTTCAGGAGGATATGGAAATGTTTTTTTTCTATCTACTAATGCAATGGGAGCTAATGCTAGTTGTATATGGAAAGTTCATAAAAAAGGAGGATTATTTGCTAATCCTTGTTATACACAAATACATCCTACATGTATTCCAATTCATGGAGAATATCAATCTAAATTAACGTTGATGTCAGAATCATTGAGAAATGATGGAAGAATATGGGTGCCAAAAAAATTAGAAGATGCAAATTTTATACGAAATGGTATTAAAAAACCAGAAAATATAAATGAAGAGAATAGAGATTATTATTTAGAGAGGCGTTATCCTTCATTTGGAAATCTTGTTCCAAGAGATGTAGCATCTAGGGCTGCTAAGGAACGATGTGATAAAGGTTTTGGAATAGAAAATAACGAAAATGGAGAAGGAGTATTTTTAGATTTTAATTCTTCTATAGAAAAATATGGAGAAGAGAAAGCAAATGAATTAGGTATAAATAATCCTTCTTTAGAAAAAAAAAGACAGCTGGGAAAAGAAGTAATAGAATCTAAATATGGAAATTTATTTCATATGTATGAAAAAATAACTGAAAAAAATCCATACGAAACTCCTATGAAGATTTATCCTGCAGTACATTATACTATGGGAGGGTTATGGGTAGATTATAATTTAATGTCTAACATCCCTGGATGTTTTGTAATAGGTGAAGCAAATTTTTCTGATCATGGATCTAACCGTCTAGGTGCTTCTGCTTTAATGCAAGGATTGGCTGATGGATATTTTATTCTTCCATATACTATAGCTAATTATTTAGCTAAATATGTTACGTATAAAAATGAAAATTTTTCTATTAAAAATGTAGAATTTAATAAATCAGAAAGTTTTGTAAAAAATAAAATAAAAAGACTTATCCAGAATAATGGGAAAAAATCTGTCGATTTTTTTCATAAAAAGCTTGGAAATATAATGTGGAAATATGTAGGAATGAGCAGAAATCATACAGGACTATCAAAATCAATAAATAAAATACAAGAATTACGTAATGAATTTTGGAATAACGTTTTTGTTCCAGGAGATGTTGAAGATGGACTTAATACTGAATTAGAAAAGGCTGGTCGTGTTGCAGATTTTCTAGAATTAGGAGAATTGATGGCAATGGATGCTTTAAATAGAAAAGAGTCTTGTGGATGTCATTTTAGAGAAGAGTATAAAACAAAGGAAGGAGAAGCACTTCGTAATGATCTTCATTATAAATATGTTTCTGCATGGGAATATCAAGAAAATAAATTTATTAGTGATGAAATTATGCATAAAGAATATTTAGATTTTAATTTTGTAAAATTAGAATCACGTTCTTATAAATAAAAATATAAATTTTATGAAAGAACTTCTTAATTTTAAATTAAAAATATGGAGACAAAAAAATAATCAAGATAAAGGTTATTTTAAAACTTATAAAGTCAACAATATATCACCAAATAGTTCATTTTTGGAAATGCTAGACATATTAAATAATCAAATTCTTTTTGATAATAAAGAATCAACCATATCATTTGATCATGATTGTCGAGAAGGTATTTGTGGAATGTGTTCTCTTTACATAAACGGAAGAGCACATGGACCAGATAATTTGGTTACTACTTGCCAATTATATATGCGAAATTTTCATAATGGCGAAACTATATATGTTGAACCTTGGAGGGCAAAACCGTTTCCTATAATTAAGGATCTTATTGTAGATAGATCTTCTTTTGATAGAATTATTATATCTGGAGGGTTCATTTCTGTAAACACATTTGGAAAAACTATAGATGGAAATATAATTCCTATCCCAAAAGAAAAAGCAGATAAAGCTTTTGATGCAGCTACTTGTATTGGTTGTGGTGCATGTGTAGCAGCATGTAAAAATAGATCTGCCATGTTATTTGTTTCAGCAAAAATTTCTCAATTTTCTTTTTTACCTCAAGGAAGAATAGAGAGAAAAAAAAGAGTATTTAATATGATTAGTAAAATGGATGAAGAAGGCTTTGGTAGTTGTTCAAATACTAAAGCATGTGAAGTAGAATGTCCAAAAGGAATATCTACGGAATATATTACTTTTGTAAATAAAGAATATATTAGTTCATTCACTTAATTTTTTATTTTTTTCATGGAATATTTAGATTTCGAAAAACCAATACAAGAGATTCAAGATCAATATTTAAATTGTATTCTTATAGAAGAAAAAAGTGGAGTTAATATGAAAGGGGTTTGTAATGAATTACAAACGAAGTTAGAAAAAATTATTAAAAAGGTCCATAGTAATTTAACTCCTTGGCAAAGAGTGCAATTGTCTAGACACCCAAATAGACCTTATACTTTAGATTATATAAAATCAATAACAAAAAAAAATTCTTTTATAGAATTACATGGAGATAGAAATTTTGGAGACGATAAAGCTATTGTTGGAGGATTTGGAAAGATAGATGATATTACTTTTATGTTAATAGGTACTCAAAAAGGAAGGAATACGAAAGATAGACAATATAGGAGATTTGGAATGCCTAATCCGGAAGGCTATAGAAAAGCATTGCGTTTAATGAAATTAGCAGAAAGATTTCGAAAACCTATTGTAACTTTTATTGATACGCCAGGGGCTTTTCCTGGGATAGAAGCAGAACAAAGAGGTCAAGGAGAAGCTATTGGGAAAAATATTTATGAAATGATGTGTTTAAAAGTTCCTATTATTGTTCTTATAATAGGAGAAGGTGCTAGTGGTGGAGCTTTAGGTATTGGTATAGGGGATATAGTTTCTATGATGGAAAATTCATGGTTTTCTGTTATTTCTCCTGAAAGTTGTTCTACAATACTTTGGGGAAATTGGGATAAAAAAGAAAAATCAGCAAAAGCATTAAAACTAACTGCAGAAGATATGCATAAATTAAATCTTATAGATGATCTAATTAAAGAACCATTAGGGGGGGCTCATTTTCAGCCAGAAAAAGCTTATAAAATTGTAAAAAAACAAATTATAAAATATTATAAACACTTATCAGTTATTAATCTTGAATCTCTTATTAGGAAAAGAAAAAATAAGTATATTTCTATAGGTCATTTCGATGAGAAATAAAATGTTAAAACAAATTCCGTATTTTTCTTAATAAAATAGAATGGATCATATAAAACAAGGACAAGGAGAAGATAGTTATTTTTATCTTAATTATTCGAATTCAAATTTTTCAAAAAAAGGAAAAATCCCACCTCAAGCTTTAGATTTAGAACAGGCTATCATAGGAGCAATAATGATAGATAAAAAAGGATTAGATGAAGTTATTGATATTCTTTATCCTGAAGTTTTTTATAAAAAAGAACATCAAGACATATTTAATGTAATTAAAAAATTATATCATAATTCTCAACCTATAGATTTATATACAGTTTCAAATGAACTTAAAAGTTCTGAAAAATTAAATTCAATAGGAGGAGAGATTTATTTAATAGAATTGACTCAAAAAGTTATCTCTTCAGCTCATATAGAATATCATAGTCGTATTATTCTGCAGAAATTTATTTTAAGAAAATTAATTAGTATATCTTCCGATATAATAAAAAAATGTTATGAAGAAACAACGGATGTTTTTGATCTTTTAGATAGAGCAGAATCCAATTTATTTGATATTAATCAAAAATATTTAATAACAAAAAAATATGAGAATACTCATTCCCTGGTAAAAAAAGCTATAGATAAGATAAAAGAATCTGCAAAAAATGGATTAAGTGGAATTTCTTCAGGATTTAAAAAAATGGATGATATAACTTCTGGTTGGCAAAATTCTGACTTAATCATATTGGCATCTAGACCTGGTATGGGAAAAACTACTTTTATGTTATCTATGGTTAGAAATATTGCGATGGAACAAAAAATTCCTGTTATAATTTTTTCTTTAGAAATGTCTTCTGTACAGTTAGTTACAAGATTAATTTCATCGGAAACAGGAATTTCTTCAAATAAAATAAAAAGAGCTACTTTATCTGATTTAGATTGGAATAATTTGACTGAAAAAACAAAAAATTTAATAAATGCTCCATTATTCATAGATGATACACCTTCTTTATCTATATTTAATTTACGGTCAAAATGTCGTAAACTAATATCTCAACATAAAGTTAAATTGGTATTGATAGATTACATGCAGTTAATGGCTATAAATAATAATAATGGATTTAGATTTCAAAATAGAGAACAAGAGATCTCAGTAATATCTCGTAATTTGAAATCAATTGCTAAAGAATTAGATATTCCTATAATAGCATTATCGCAATTATCAAGAGCTGTTGAAACAAGAGGTGGAAATAAACGTCCTTTACTATCAGATTTACGAGAATCAGGAGCAATAGAACAAGACGCTGATATTGTATTATTTCTTTATAGACCTGAATATTATGGATTTAAAAATTGGGATACAGATAAAGATAATGATACTTGTATAGGTCAAGCAGAAATTATAATAGCTAAACATAGAAATGGAATACTGGATAAATTTCGTTTAAAATTTATAAGTGATCAATCCAAATTTATTAATTTGGAAGAGACTAAACAACCTTTATTAGCTTGGGAAGAAGATTATAAAAAAAATATTTTAGATAAAGAAAATTTTATTGAAGATTATTCTAATGAAGATTTTTCTAATAATGAAAATTACAATCATTATGAAAATGAAAATTTTTTAGATGAAGATTACTTCAATATAGAAAAATAATAAAATAAAGTATTGGATTTTGAATGGTTTTTTTCTAAGAAAACAATCTGGAAAAGTTCTAGTAAAAATAAAACTTTTCAAACAGTAGTTATCATAACGCAAATAGTAATATTTATTAGTCTATTAATAACTATTTTTACTTTTTCAATAGGATTTGGATTTAAAAATCTTACAAAAGAAAAATTATTAAATATTAAAGGTCAAATTACTGTAGTAAATAAAGATTCAGAAAATAAAATTCCTATTGATTCTTCCAAAATCAAAAATTCATCTTTAAAAAATTTTTTATCAATTGATAATATTAAGGTTAAGAATATTTATCCATTCGCAGAAAATAATGTACTTATCGGAATAAATAATAAAATATTAGAAAAATTTATATTTAAAGGAATATATGAAAATTACAATCCTATTTTTTTTCACTATTTTTTAGTTAGCTTAGAAAAAAAAAATAATAAAAATAGTTTTTTATCAAATAATAACATTCTTTTATCTAGAAAAATATCTTTTTTATTAGGGTTAAATATTGGATCAAATCTAAAAATAGATTTTATGATATTTAAAAAAAGATCATCTATTCCTATTATTATATCTAAAGTCTTTAAAATTTATGGATTGTATGAAACTGGAATTCCAGAATTTGATAATTTATATATTATTGGAAATATAAAACATATCCAATCTATTTATGGATGGAAAAAAGAATTTGTAGAAGGATTCGAAATATTTTTGTATAATTTTTACAAAAAAAATATTTTTAATCAAAAAAAATACAAAAATTTTTTGTTAAAAAGTGCTAATAATGAATATTATAATGATTTTATTACATGGATTAATATATTTAATACTAATATTATTATAATTGTTTTTATTGTTTTCATTTCTTTAATTATCAACATGATAACATTTATTCTAATTCTTATTTTAGAAAGAATGAAAACTATAGGAATTTTAAAAATGATGGGAGCTAGAAATAAAAATATATACTATATATTTTTATTTTACATCATGCATATATTTATTCCTCCATTAATTATAGGAAATATAATTGGTATTAGTTTATTATTGATACAAAAAAAATTTCATATTTTATCATTAAATAAAATGCAATATTTTATTGATTTTATTCCTGTAAACTTAAATTACATTGATATTATTATGATAAACTTATCTATTATTTTTATCTGTTTTTTAACAGTTATTTTTCTTTCTTTATTTTTCATAAACAAAATTTATCCAAAAAAGGTTATAGATTTTGAATAATATTCAAAAATTAATTTTTGTATTTTTGTTGATTAAAAAACTTATCAATTTTTATTTTGGTACTTATAAAATCTTCATCTGGAATTAGGGGAACGATAGGAGGAGAAAATGGAAAAAGTTTCTCACCAATTGATATAATTAAATTTTCTTCTGCATATATTTCTTGGATAAGAAAAAAATATAAAAATAAGAAAGAATATGTTCTTATTTTAGGAAGAGATGGACGTAAAACGTCTACTTTTTTTAAAAAATTACTAATAATAATTTTTCAAAGTTTAGGAATTAATGTTATTGATATTGGACTATCTACAACTCCTACTGTTGGAATAGCTATTATTAATGAAAAAGCTGATGGAGGTATAATGTTAACTGCTAGTCATAATCCAAAAAATTGGAACGGATTAAAAATGTTTAATAATTATGGAGAATTTTTATCAGAAAATGATTATAAAATGTTATTTAATATTGCAGATAAAGAACGTTTTAATTTTGTTTCTTATAAAGAAATAGGAAACGTTGTTGAAAAAAAAGACTACATACAAAAACATATAGATAAAATTATTTCATTACCAATTATAGATAAAAATGTTATTGAAAAAGCTAAATTTAAAATAGTAGTAGATGGAATAAACTCTGCCGGAGGAATAGCAGTACCTCTTCTATTGAAAAGTTTAGGAGTTTCTGTAATAGAAATACATTGTAATCCTAATGGAGATTTTGTTCATAAACCTGAGCCTATTAAAAAAAATTTAATAGAAATATGCAAAAAAGTCCCAAAATATAAAGCAGACATGGGGATCTCTGTAGATCCAGATGTAGATCGAGTAGTATTTGTTGGCAATAATGGAAATTTCTTTGGAGAAGAATATACAATAGTTTCTATTGCTGATTTTATCTTAAAAAATAAGATTGGGCCTGTAGTTTCTACATTATCTTCTTCGCAAGCTTTAAAAGATTTATCTGAAGAAATAGGTGCACCTTATTATTCAACTCCTGTTGGAGAGGTACATGTTGTTAAAAAAATGAAAGAGGTAAATGCTATTATAGGTGGAGAAGGGAATGGGGGGGTTATTTATCCAAGTCTCCGTTACGGAAGAGATGCATTAGTTGGAATAGCTTTATTTTTAACTTATGTTGCTAAATTAGACAAAATTTCTTTATCTAATTTAAAGAAAAGATATAATAACTATTATATGTCTAAAAAAAAAATAAGATATTCTTCTTATAAAAAAATTTTTTTAAATAAAATAGTAAAAAAATATAAAGGGAAAAAAATGGATTTTAGTGATGGAATTAAAATTTATTTATTAAGTAATGAATGGATTCATATAAGAAAATCCAATACAGAAAATATTATTAGAATACATACAGAAAGTACTTCTAAAAAAAGATCTGAATTTTTATCAAAAGAAATATTAAAAGATATAATAGAAAAAAAATAAATTAATATGTTACAAAATATAGTGAAATATATAGAAGATAAATATCATCATAAAAATGATTTTCCATTATTTAATTCTGGCGACACTATAACTGTTTTTTTTGAAATTAAAGAAGGAGAGAAAAAAAGAATACAGTCTTTCAAAGGTGTTGTAATTAAAAAACAAGGAATAGGAGCAACTAAAACTTTTACTATAAGAAAAACAAGTGGAGGAATAGGTGTTGAACGTGTATTTATTTTCAGTCAACCCAATCTAAAAAAAATAGATATAAACAAAAAAGGAAAAGTAAGAAGATCAAAAATCTATTATTTTAGAAAACTAAAAGGAAAAAAAGCTAAGATAAAAAGTTGAAAAGAGAGCGAAAAAACTCTCTTTCTTCTTCTTTACTTAATTTCTATGATTTTATTCTTCTATGACTTCGACTTCATTATATCATAATTTATTTTATATTTTATCTATTTCTATTTATTTTTATTTATTACTTTTTTCATTATCTTCAATTTTATCTTTTACTTTTTCTTTTTCATTTGTAGAAGAAGTGGAAGAAGATTCTTCATTACTTTTTGTAGATGATTCTTCATTAGAAGAATTTGTAGTAGGATTGGTTGCAGAATTAGAATCTGCTTGATTTTCATTATTACTACTACTGCTACTGCTGTTATTATTTGCTGATTTCTCTTCTTCTGTTGTTGTATTGGAAGGATTTTCGTTTTTATTTTTATTGTTACAACTTACAGTAAACAAAAATATTGCTAATAGTATTGTAGTAACAGTAATTCTTAGTTTTTTCATCATAATCGATAAATATTTCAGTTATTACATATTCTTGGCAAATTTATATAAAAATTCGGAATGAAAAAATATATCATCAATTGTATTTTTTTTTTGGTAAAAAAAAATATTCCTATATTTTTATTTTCATTTTGAAAATAAGACCATTACAAATATATGGAGTCTATAATTAGATTAACAAATAAAATTATATATTTTTAATAAAAAAATTATGTCTTTATGTCTTTAGATAAAAAGATTTTAAAAGAAGCTTTAACTTTTGATGATGTTTTATTAGTTCCATCCTATTCAGAAGTACTTCCATCAGAGGTTTCTCTCAAGACTTCTTTAACATCTGATATTATACTTAATATTCCCATATTAAGTGCAGCTATGGATACAGTAACTGAATCTTCATTAGCAATTTCCATTGCTAGAGAAGGAGGAATAGGCATTATTCATAAAAATATGGATATCAAGAATCAATCAGAGGAAGTTTATAAAGTGAAAAGAAGTGAAAGTGGAATGATAGATGACCCCATTACTCTTTCTAGAAATTCCACGTTAAAACATGCACAATACCTTATGAAAAGGTATAAAATATCAGGATTACCTGTAATTGATAAGGATCATGTATTAGTAGGAATAATTACTAGAAGAGATATTAAATATCGTACGGATTTAGAATCTCTAGTAGAAAATGTAATGACAAAAAAAAAATTAATTACTTCTTCCAAAAATATAACTTTAGAAGAGGCAAAAAACATTCTTTTAAGAGAAAGAATAGAAAAATTACCCATAGTAGATGATAACAATATATTAATAGGGTTAATTACAATTAGAGATATTGATAATTTAATAAAACATCCTAATGCATGTAAGGACTCTAGAGGTAGACTACGAGTAGGAGCAGCTGTAGGTATAGAAAAAAATACTTTGGAAAGAGTAGGTTCTTTAATTAAAGTAGGGGTAGATATTATAGCTATAGATTCCGCTCACGGACATTCATTAAAAATATTAAATATAATAAAATCAATTAAACATTCTTTTCCAGAAATACCATTAATTGCAGGAAATGTAGTAACAGAAAAAGGAGCAAAAGATCTTATAAAAGTAGGGGCTAATGTTTTAAAAGTAGGAATAGGTTCTGGTTCTATCTGCACTACTAGAGTTATAGCTGGAGTAGGAATGCCTCAAGTAACTGCAATAAATAATGTATATGAATATGCTAAAAAAAGAAATGTTAACATTATTTCTGATGGAGGAATTAGATATTCAGGTGATGTAGTAAAAGCAATTGCGTCTGGAGCATGTTCTGTAATGATTGGAAGTTTATTTGCTGGAACAGATGAATCTCCAGGAGAAGAAGTTATTTTTCATGGAAGAAGATTTAAAACTTATGTAGGAATGGGGTCTTTAACAGCTATGAAAAAAGGAAGTAAAGATCGTTATTTTCAATTTAATAAAAAATATGTTTCAGAAGGAATAGAAGCGATAGTCCCTTATAAGGGAAAAATGAAAGATGTAATATATCAAATTTGTGGTGGGTTACGTTCTGGGATGGGATATTGTGGAGTTTCTACAATTGCAGGATTAATAAAAAAGTCAAAATTTGTTAAAATAACAAATTCAGGTTTAAAAGAAAATCACCCGCATAGTGTAAGCATGATAAAAGAAACTCCAAATTATTATAGGAATAAGTAAAAAAAATACCCGGGACGGGATTTGAACCCGTACGATCAAAATGATCACAGGATTTTAAGTCCTGTGTGTCTACCTGTTCCACCACCCGGGTTATATTTATTTAGTAAGCGAAAGACGGGATTTGAACCCGCGACCCCAACCTTGGCAAGGTTGTGCTCTACCAACTGAGCTACTCTCGCAAATGTAAAATATAAGTAAAATTAATTTATAATTTACCTAAATTATAATATTTCATTTATCATCTAATAAATTTTTTATTTCTTTTAAATAATAAAATATCTTTTCTCTCTTATTTTTTTCATTTATATCCTGTTTCAGGATGCTTTTTGCTTTACAGATAATTTTCTTAGGCATTCCGGATATTTTTGCTACATAAATTCCAAGACTATGTTCGCTTCCACCAGGAGCTAATTTTCTCATAAAAATAATATTGTTATTAATTTTTTTAACAATAACATGTAAATTTTTTATTCTTTTAAAAAGAAGATTCATATTATTTAATTCATGATAATGAGTAGCAAATAAGGTAATAGGTCGTAAGGGATGTTCATGTAAAAATTCAATAATGGATTTTGCTATTGAAATGCCATCATATGTACTAGTTCCTCTTCCTATTTCATCCAATATTAAAAAACTTCTTTTGGATAGATTATTTAGTATATTAGCTGTTTCATTCATTTCTACCATAAATGTAGACTCTCCTAAGGAGATATTATCAGAGGCACCAACCCTACTGAATATTTTATCTATTAATCCTATTTTTGCTTCTTTTGCAGGAACAAAACACCCAACATGTGCCATAAGTATAATGATAGCAGTTTGACGTAAAATAGCTGACTTTCCAGACATATTAGCCCCTGTTATAATTAAAATTTGCTGATTTGATTTATTTAAAATGATATCATTAGGAATGTAAGAAGTTTTAGATATAAATTTTTTTTCAATTACCGGATGTCTTCCGTCTTTTATAAACAAATCTGTGGATTTGTTTATAATTGGTTTTGTATAACAATTTTCTAATGATAAATTAGAAAATGAAGATAATACATCAAGTTTTGCTATAATTTTTGCATTTTTTTGCAAAATTCTTATATCTTTTAATATTTCATCTATTAAATCAATAAATATTTTTTTTTCTAGTATAAAAATTTTCAATTCAGCGCTAAAAATTTTTGATTCATAATTCTTTAATCTTTCTGTTATATATCTTTCTGAGTTTGCTAATGTTTGTCTTTGTATCCAATAAGATGGAATTTTATTTTTTTTTATATTTCTTCTGATTTCAAAAAAATATCCAAATATGTTATTATAACCTATTTTTATATTCTGGATTTTTGTTTTCAATTGTTCTTCTAAAAGAAGTTTATCTAAATATTCTTTTTGTGAAAAATATAATGTTCGTATTTCATCCAATTCTTTAGAAAAACCTTTAACTATAACATTTCCTTTTCCTTTTTCTATTTGATTTGGAGGGTCTTTTTCAATAGTTTGAATTATTTTTTTGGATATAAAATCACATTTATCAAGTGAATTTCCTATATTTATGAATAGATCTGATTTTTGTTTTAAAAATTCATTCCTTATTTTTTCAATGATTTCTAAAGATTTATGTAATGTGAATAATTCTCTAGGATTTATTTTACCAATAGCTATTTTAGAAATTATTCTCTCTATATCATAAATATATTTAAGTTTATTTCTTATGAATGTTCGTATTTTATTATTATCATATATTTCAAGTACTATTTGATGACGTTTTTTTATACAATCTATATTTATGAGAGGGAAAGAAATCCAATTTTTTAATAATCGCCCTCCCATTGGGGTAATTGTTTGATCCATTATCTCTATTAAAGAAACTCCATCTTTATTAATAGAACTAAATATTTCTAAATTACGGAAGGTAAAATCATCTATCCACAAATATTCCTCTTTTTTTATTTTTCGTATGTTAGATATATGTTGTATTTTAAAATGATGTGTATCATGCAAATATGATAATATTACTCCAGAAGCTATAATCCCTAGTTTTAGATCATTTATTCCAAATCCTTTTAAAGAATTCGTTTTAAAATGCAATGTCAATTTTTCATATGCAAATGAATAATTGAATATCCAATCTTCTATTAAAAATGTATGATATTTTTTTTTTAAAAACTTATCAAAAAAATCTTTTTTACTTCTTTGAAATAGAATTTCACTAGGATTAAAATGAGTTATATATTGCAAAATTTTACTTTTATTATCTTCTACAAGAAGAAATTCTCCTGTAGAAATATCCAGTAAACTTAATCCTAAATCGTTTTTTTCTACATGAACAGAAGCTAAAAAATTATTTGATTTAGTTTTTAAAATGTTATCGTTTAATGCTAAACCTGGAGTAACAATTTCTGTTACACCTCTTTTAACGAGATTTTTTCCTTTTTTTGATTCTTCTAGTTGATCACAAATTGCTATACGTAATCCAAATTTTATTAATTTTGGTAAATAAGTATTTATAGAATGACATGGGAACCCAGCTAAATATATACTAGATCTTTTAGTTAAGGCAATGTTTAGTAGTTCTGAACATTTAATTGCATCTTCCCCAAAAGTTTCATAAAAATCTCCAACTTGAAATAATAGGATTGTATCTGGATATTTATTTTTTATATCATTATATTGTTTCATTAGTGGAGTTTCTTCTTTTTTCTTATGAAGAATAGTATTTTTTTTATTCATAAATATGAAATGAAATTTTTGAGTAAAATAGAGGATTTTTATTTATTTTATCATTTATAAACAAACAAATCTTAATGTTTATAGAATATAAAAAATTAGATCTTAATAATATTGCTATAGAAATAGCTCAATATTGGAAAAAAAATAAGATTATAAAAAAAAGTTTTCAAAAATATAAAAATTATTCCAAAAAAAATAGTTATATCCTATATGAAGGGCCACCATCTCTAAATGGGAGTCCTGGTATACATCATATGATTGCTAGAATTATAAAAGATATTTTCTGTAGATATAATACTATAAAAGGAAAAAAAGTTTTTAGAAAATCTGGTTGGGATGCTCATGGACTTCCTATAGAATTAAATGTAGAAAAATATGTAAAAATTGATAAAAATGACGTAGGGAAAAAGATATCTATAGAAAAATATAATTCTATTTGTAAGGAATTTGTTTGTAAGTCTTTGAAAGAGTGGATTTCTTTTACTGAAAAAATAGGATATTGGATAGATTTAGAATTTCCTTATATAACTCATAATGCAAAATATATAGAAAGTGTGTGGTGGGTAATAAAAGAATTATATAATAAAAAATTTATTTATAAAGATTACGACATTCAACCTTATTCTCCTGCAGCTAGGACAGGGTTGAGTTATCATGAATTAAATATGCCTGGATCTTATAAAAGGATAGGACAAATTTCTCCTTTTGTTAAATTTAAAGCAATAAAAGATTCTTTACCAGAAAGGTTGAAGGATATATCTGGAAATATATTTTTTATATCATGGACTACCACTCCTTGGACTTTACCTTCAAATACAGCTTTAGCTATTGGAAAAGACATTGATTACGTTTTAGTTGAAATTTTCAGAATTATAGAAGATAATACTTATTCCAAAGAAAAAATTATTTTTTCCGAAAAATTGATTAATAGAGTTTTACCAAAAGAAAAATTTTATAAAGTATCCAATAGAAAAGAATTGTCTTTTTCTAAAAAAGAGGAAAATAAATCTAGATATTATGTAATATCTAAATTTAAAGGTGAAGAATTAATATATAGTAAGTATCAGCAATTATTACCTTGGTTTAAACCTTATTATAAAAAAGAAAACGCTTTTCAAGTTGTAGAGGCGGATTTTGTAAATGTAGAGGAAGGATCTGGTATTGTTCATATATCTCCTACATTTGGAGTAGAAGATTTTATGATAGCTAAAAAATATGATATACCTCCAATGTTAGTTTTAAATAAAAATGGAGATCCTATTCCTTTAGTAGATTTACAAGGAAAATTTATTAATAGTTTTCCTAATGGATTTGGAGGTAAATATGTAAAAAGTGATTTTATTTCAGATGATGGAGAAATTTTTTCAGCAGATAAGGAAATAGTTTCTTTTTTAGAAAAAGAAAATAAGATATTAAGAATAGAAAAATATTATCATTTTTATCCACATTGTTGGAGAACAGAAAAACCCATTATTTATTATCCTCTAAATTCATGGTTTATAAAAACTACTGAGATTAAAGATAAAATGATTTCTTTAAATAAAGAAATAAATTGGTATCCTGATTTTATTGGTAAAAAACGTTTTTCTTCTTGGTTAGAAAATACAAAAGATTGGAATTTTTCTCGTTCTAGATATTGGGGGACACCACTTCCTATCTGGAGAACAAAAGAAGGAGATGAAGAAATAATTATAGGTTCAATTAAAGAATTGATTAGCGAAATAAAAAAATCTGTTAGATATGGATTTATGTCTCATAATATATTTAAAGATTTTGTAATTGATGATATGAGTGATAATAATTATGAAAAAATAGATTTACATAAACATATTCTAGATAATGTAGTATTAGTTTCTTCTAAAGGAAAATCTATGAAAAGAGAATTAGATTTAGTAGACGTTTGGTTTGATTCTGGAGCTATGCCATATGCTCAATTACATTACCCTTTTGAAAATAAGGAGAATATAGAGAATAACCTTTTATATCCTGCTGATTTTATCGCGGAAGGAGTTGATCAAACAAGAGGTTGGTTTTTTACTTTACATACGATTAGTAGCGTATTATTTAATTCTATAGCATATAAGAATGTAATGTCTATTGGCTTAGTATTAGATAAAAATGGACAAAAAATGTCTAAAAGTAAAGGAAACACCATTAATCCTTTTGATTTAATAAATAATTATGGACCCGATTCTATCCGATGGTATATTATATTCAATTCAGAACCTTGGAATAATTTAAAATTTGATATTAATGGAATTAATATTATAATTAATAAATTCTTTGGAACGTTGTATAATGTGTATACTTTTTTTGCGTTATATGCTAATATTGATGGATTTTCTTACAAAGAAAAAGAATCATCTATTGATAATTATACAGAATTAGATCTTTGGATTATTTCCGAATTAAATTCACTTATAAAAAAAGTAGATAAATATTATACTCATTATAATCCTACTAAAGTAGCTCGAATTATATCATCTTTTGTTTTGGATAAATTGAGTAATTGGTATGTACGATTATGTCGTAGAAGATTTTGGAAAGAAAAATATACAATTAATAAAATAATTGCATATCAAACACTTTACAAGTGTTTGATAAATATAGCAAAATTATCTTCTCCAATAGCTCCATTTTTTTCTGATAGATTATATTTAGACCTAAATTCTCTTACAAAAAAGGAATCTTTTGAAAGTGTTCATTTAACTAATTTTCCTGTTTTTGATAAAAATTTAATCAATGAAGAATTGGAGAATAGAATGTTTTTTATTCGGAGAATAACAGCAATGGTTTTTTCTATAAGAAAAAAAAATAAAATAAAAATTCGTCAGCCTTTACAAAAAGTAAAAATTATTATTACAAATGAAAAAATTGTTGACCAACTAAAAAAAATGAAAGATATTATTCTTAGAGAAACAAATGTAAAGGAAATAAATTTTACAAATTCTTATAAGAATTTAGAATTAGTAAAACATATTAAACCTAATTATAAATCTATCGGATCTAAATTTAGAGAAAAAACTAAAGAAATTTCTAGAATAATAGAAAAATTTGATCAAAAAACTATCAAATATCTAGAAGATAAAAAAAAATATGTTTTCTATAATAATAAAGGAGAAAAAATAACTCTTTTTTTGGAAGACGTAAAAATTATTACAGAATTTGTAAAAGGTTGGGATATTTTTTCTGATGATATATTAACAATAGCATTAGATTTAAGAATTACAGATATCCTTTGGGAAGAAGGATTAATAAGAGAATTAATTAGATATATACAAACGTTAAGAAAAACGTATAACTGTAATATTACTGAAAAAATATTTATATATATAAATACTATTAATAGGATACAATATATTATAGAAAAATACAAAAGTTTTCTTTGTCAAGAGACTTTTGCTTTAGATATAAAAAATAATAGAAAAAAAAATGGATATAGAATAAATTTTGATGGAAAATATATATTATATGTAATGATTCAAAAAGTAGAAGAAAATATATAAGAAATGGAAGAAAAATCGAAAAAAAGGTATTCTATGAAAGAAAGAGAAGAGTTTAAAAGGCTAATATTAGATAAATTAGAAAAAGCAAAAAAAGATTTATCTATGTTAAAAGAATCATTTTCTAATGATCAAAATAATGGGACAGATGATACCTATCCTACTTTTAAAGCTTTTGAAGAAGGGTCTAAAACTTTAAGTAAGGAACAAAATGATCAAATATTAGAACATTTACAAAAATCTATAAATAGTTTGAATTCTGCCTTAATAAGAGTAGAAAATAAGGATTATGGAATTTGTCGTATCACAAAAAAATTAATACCTATGGGAAGACTTATGGCGGTTCCACATACTACTTTGAGTATTGAAGGAAAAAGAATAGTAGAAAAAGATAATAGTAAATTTTGAAAAAGATTTTTTTAATTATTTTTTCTATTTTATTAATAGATCAATTTTTAAAGATTTATATCAAGACCCATTTTGAATTGGGTAGTGGTTTTTGCATATTTCCCTTTTTTTGTATCTTTTTAGTAGAAAATCCAGGAATGGCGTATGGATTTAATCTTGCTCCTGGATATCTTGGTAAAATTTTATTAAGCATTTCTCGTCTTTTTTTAATTTTTTTTATATTGTTTTTTATTTATAAACATGTAAAAAAAAAATCTTCTAATTATTTAATTATTCCAATTATTCTTATTTTATCAGGTGCTATAGGAAATTTTTTAGATAGTGCTTTATATGGATTATTGTTTAATACAGGAACAATTTATAACAAAGAATACAGAAAATGGATTCCTTATTCTGGAATATCTAAACTAAGTTTTAGTAATGGTTATGCCTCTTTAATGGAAGGTTGTGTGGTAGACATATTTTATTTTCCTATAATAAATACTAATTTTCCTAATTGGGTTCCATTTTTTGGAGGAAAAAATTTTCAATTTTTTAAACCTGTTTTTAATGTATCTGATATAGTTATTTTTATCGGTATTATTTTATTTTTATTATTTAAGAGAAGAATAAAAAATATAAAGTTCTTATAATATAGATATTATTTTTTGAGAATTATAAAAATCTCTATAGATTTGTATTAGCCTGATTTTCATTATTACGAAATTGCTTAAAAACAAGTTAATTTGCCGGTGTAGCTCAGTTGGTTAGAGCACGTGATTTGTAATCTCGGGGTCGTGGGTTCGAATCCCTCCGCCGGCTTATTCATGGGGAGATACTCAAGTTTGGTTAACGAGGACAGACTGTAAATCTGTTGGTTCTACCTTCGCAGGTTCGAATCCTGCTCTCCCCATCTAACAATAATAATCTGCGGAAGTAGCTCAGTTGGTAGAGCATCAGCCTTCCAAGTTGAATGTCGCGGGTTCGAATCCCGTCTTCCGCTCTATTTTGTTTATTATTAGATATAAAAAATATGGCCAATGTAGCTCAGTGGTAGAGCACTTCCTTGGTAAGGAAGAGGTCACGGGTTCAATTCCCGCCGTTGGCTTTCTTTAAAACAAAAAAAAACTAATTAATTTATCATGGCAAAAGAAAAATTTAAAAGAAACAAACCACATTTAAATATAGGAACTACAGGTCATGTTGATCATGGGAAAACAACTCTTACTGCTGCAATAACAAAAGTATTATCAGAAATAGGGTTAGCAGAAGAAAAAAGTTTTGATGCTATAGATAATGCCCCTGAAGAAAAAGCTAGAGGAATAACTATCAATACCTCACATGTAGAATACGAAACTGTAAAAAGGCATTATGCTCATGTTGATTGTCCTGGTCACGCTGATTATATTAAAAACATGATTACTGGAGCGGCTCAAATGGATGGTGCTATTTTAGTCGTTGCAGCTACAGATGGTCCTATGCCTCAAACTAGAGAACATATATTATTAGCTCGTCAAGTAGGAGTTCCTAAAATTGTAGTTTTTATGAATAAAGTAGATCAGGTTGATGACCCAGAATTGCTAGAATTAGTAGAAATGGAAATAAGGGATCTTCTTACAAAATATGAATATGATGGAGAAAATATTCCTATTATTCAAGGATCAGCTTTAGGTGCTCTTAATGGAGAAAAGAAATGGATTGAAAAAATTAAAGATCTTATGAATATATTAGACGAATATATTCCAAATCCAATACGTGAAATAGAGAAGCCATTTTTAATGCCTGTAGAAGATGTTTTTACTATAACAGGTAGAGGTACTGTTGCTACAGGTCGTATTGAAAGTGGTATTGTTAATACAGGAGATTTAGTAGATATTATAGGTATGGGAGATAAAAAATTAACTTCTACAGTAACAGGAGTTGAAATGTTTAGAAAAATATTGGATAAAGGTCAAGCAGGAGATAATGTTGGACTATTATTACGTGGAATAGAGAAAAAAGATATTAGAAGAGGAATGGTTATAGGAAAACCAGGCTCTATAAATCCATATAAGAAATTTAAAGCAGAAGTTTATGTTCTTACAAAAGAAGAAGGAGGAAGACATACTCCTTTTCATAATAAATATCGACCTCAATTTTATTTGAGAACTACAGATGTTACAGGAGAAATCCATCTTCCAGATGGAGTAGAAATGGTAATGCCTGGGGATAATATTTCAATGGAAGTCGATTTACATCAACCTGTTGCATTAAGTGAAAATTTACGTTTTGCTATTCGTGAAGGAGGAAAAACAGTAGGAGCAGGTCAAGTTACTAACATTATATAATAAAAATAATTATACGGATGTAGCTTAGTAGGTAGAGCGTCGGTCTCCAAAACCGAAGGTCGTAAGTTCGATTCTTACCATCCGTGCATATTTTTGTAAAATATTATGATAAAAGAAATTAATAGTTTTTTTATAGAAATTTATAAAGAATTTTTTTATTGTATAACTTGGCCAAAATGGAAGGATTTAAGAATTACAACTGTAATTGTAACTTTTTTTTCTATATTTCTCTCTATATTTTTATATAGTGTTGATGGTTTTTTTATCTTCTTAATTAAAAAATTATTTTCAATATAAAATAAATATATAATGAGTAATTTGGAAAGAAAGTGGTATGTTATCAAAACTATTAGTGGACAGGAAAGTAAAGTTAAATCATATATAGAGAATGAAATTAGAGATAATGGATTCCAAGAATATATAGGAAAAATATTGGTTCCTATTGAAAAAGTAATACAAATGAGGAAAGGGAAAAAGGTTTACAGAGAAAAAGTTCATTATCCTGGATATGTTATGGTAGAAGCAAATCTAGATGGAGAAGCTTTTCATGCTATTAAAAACGTTCCTGGAGTAATTAATTTTTTGAGTGAAGGAAAAGGAAATTCTGCTATTCCTATTCCCATGAGGAAAGATGAAGTTAACAAAATGTTAGGGACTATAGATCAATTATCTGAAAATTATGATATAAATATCCCTTTTGTTGTAGGAGAAACAATTAAAGTAATTGATGGTCCATTTAGTGGATTTAATGGAACAATTGAAAGAATAAATGAAGAAAAAAGAAAATTAGAATTAGCCGTTTTAATTTTTGGTAGAAAAACTCCTTTAGAATTGAATTTCACTCAAATAGAAAAAATATGAAAAAAAAAATAATAAAAAAAATAAAAATTAAAAATATAAATGGAGGTAAAGCTACTCCTGCGCCTCCAATAGGGCCTATTTTAGGAAGTGTTGGAGTTAATATAATGGAATTTTGTAAACAATATAATTTTAAAACTAAAGAGAAAGAAGGAGAAATATGTCCTGTTTTAATCACAGTATATGAAGATAAATCTTTTTCTTTTTTAATAAAAAAACCTCCAGTTTCTATACAATTACTAAATGCTATAAAAAAAGATAAAGGATCTAAAGAATCTAATAGACATAAAATTGGAAAAATTAATTTTAATGAAATCAAAAAAATAGCAGAAGAAAAAATGGAAGACTTAAATTGTTTTTCAATAGAATCTGCTATATCTATGATATCTGGGACAGCAAGGTCTATGGGGATAGAAGTTATAGAATAAGTTATAGAAATAGAATAGATATTTAAACTATGTATGTCAAAAAAATTAACTAAAAATAAAAAAAAATATATAAATAAAATTTCTTATACCAAAAAGTATTCCTTAGAAGAAGCTACCGTTCTTATTAAAGAAATAAATTTTGTTAAATTCAATGCTTCTGTGGATATTGCAGTTCGTCTCGGAATAGATGTTCGTTTACCAGATCAAATGATTAGAGGAGCAGTTCAACTCCCTCATGGAATAGGTAAAAATGTAGTCGTATTAGCTTTAGTTAATGAAGAAAAAGAATTAGAAGCTAAAGAATCTGGAGCAGATTATGTTGGATTAGATTTCATTGAAAAGATAAAATCTGGTTGGATTGATGATATAGATGTAATTATTGCAACTCCTTCAGTTATGAATAAATTAGGAGCTATTGGAAAAATATTAGGACCTAAAGGATTAATGCCTAATCCGAAAATGGAAACTGTTTCAACTAATGTTAGAAAATCTATACAGGATATTAAATCTGGAAAAATATTTTTCAAAGCTGATCGTTATGGAATTGTTCATTCTTCTATAGGAAAGATTTCGTTTTCAAGTAAAAACTTATTAGAAAATATAAAGGAATTCATGAAAAAAATTATTCGTAGTAAACCATCTTCTTCTAAAGGTTTATATATAAGAAGTATATATTTATCATCTACAATGAGTAATTGTATACCATTAGATATCAACTACTTTATTAAGCAATGAAGAATAAAGAAATAAAAAAAAAAGAATTATCAGAATTAGTTTCATTTTTTTCTTTTGAAAAAAAAGATAATAATAATGCAATATATTTGGTTAATATATCTCATTTAAATTCTAATCAGATATCTATTCTAAGAAAAAATTTTAGGGAAGAAAATATAAAAATGAAAGTAGTAAAAAATACTTTATTAAAAAAAATTTTGGAAAAAAATGATAAATTTAATCCATTTATTTCTGTTTTAAATGGAAATACTACTATTTTATATTCTAAAAATAAAGGAAATATCATTTCAAAAATAATAAAAGATTTTCATATTGAAGAAAAATCGGAAAAACCATATTTGAAATGTGCTTATTTTCAAGAATCTTTCTATTTCGGAAATAAAGATTTAGATTTTTTAATGAATATTAAATCTAAAGAAGATCTTATTATGGATATCTTGAATATTCTTCAATTTCCAATGAGATATATTCTTTTATCTTTGAATTCATTGAATAATAATATATACAAAATTTTAGAAGCTTTAATAATGATAAAAAAGATAAAAAAATAGTGACTATTTTACTTATTGATTTATACTCATACATAGACAATACACACATACACATACATAAAAATAAATAATAAAATGATAGAAAAGTTAGCAGAAAAATTAGTTAATCTAACAGTAAAAGAAGTTACTGAATTAGCTAATATTCTAAGAAAAGAATATGGAATAGAACCATCTAGTTTATTATTAAAATCAGATAATAATAAAAATATTGAAAAATCTTCAGAAAAAGAAGAAAAAAGTATTTTCAATATTATCCTAAAGTCTACTGGAGCGTCTAAACTATCTGTAGTGAAATTAGTAAAAGAAATAACAGGAAAAGGTCTTAAAGAATCTAAAGATTTGGTAGATAGTGTTCCTAGTGTTCTAAAAGAATCTGTAAATAAGAAAGATGCAGAAGATTTAAAGAAGAAATTTGAAGAAATAGGGGCAGAAATTGAATTGAAATAGAATATTTTTTATATTATTAATCTATGCTTATGCTAAATATGCTGCAAAGATAATATATAATTTTTAAGAATAATAAATTGACTTAACATCTATTAAATTAAAATTGGTGAATAAAAAGAATATATCAGAAAGAATTACTTTTTCTTCAGTAACGAAACAAGTAGAATATCCTAATTTTTTGGATATACAAATAAAATTTTTTAAAGAATTTTTTCAACTAGAAACAAAACCGGAAGATAGGAAAAATGAAGGACTATTCAAAGCTTTCACGGAAAATTTTCCTATCTCTGATGCTAGAAATTCTTTTGTTTTAGAATTTAAAGGATATTCTATAGATTCTCCTAGATATTCTATAGAAGAATGTATTGAAAGAGGTTTAACTTATAGTGTTCCTTTGAAAGCTAAATTAAAATTATATTGTACAGACCCTGAACATGAAGATTTTGAAACAGTATATCAAGATGTGTATTTAGGAACTTGTCCATATATGACTCCTTCTGGATCATTTATATTTAACGGAGCAGAAAGGGTAATTGTTTCTCAATTACATAGATCTCCAGGTGTTTTTTTTGGTCAATCTCATCATGCTAATGGAACAAAATTATATTCGGCAAGAATCATTCCATTCAAAGGATCATGGATAGAATTCGCTACGGATATAAATAATGTAATGTATGCTTATATAGATAGAAAAAAAAAGTTACCGATGACTACTTTATTACGTGCTATAGGGTATGAAAGAGATAAAGATATATTAGAAATATTTGATTTATCTGAAGAAGTAAAAATAAAAGAAAAAGGAGATTATACACATATTTTAAATAGAACTTTAGCAGCAAGAGTATTAAAAATTTGGCATGAAGATTTTGTAGATGAAGATACTGGTGAAGTAATTTCTATGGAAAAGAATGAAATACTTATAGATAGAGATACTTTATTGAAAGAGGAACATATAGATTTAATAATTAATAATGAAATAAAAACAATTCTTTTGCATAAAGGAGGGGATAGAAAAAATGACTATTCCATTATTTATAATACTTTACAAAAAGATCCTACAAATTCGGAAAAAGAAGCAGTAGAATATATTTATAGACAACTTAGAAATACAGAACCTCCAGATGAAGAAACTGCTAGAAGTGTTATAGATAAACTTTTCTTTTCTGACACAAGATATAGTTTAGGTCCTGTAGGTAGATACCGTTTGAATAAACGTTTAGGACTAAATATAGATTTAGACCATTTAGTTTTAACTAAGGAAGATATTATAGCTATAGTAGAACATTTAAATGCTCTATTTAATTCTAAAAGAGAAGTAGATGATATTGATCATTTATCTAACAGAAGAGTTAGAACAGTAGGAGAGCAACTTTATACTCAATTTAGTATTGGATTAGCTAGAATGGCTAGAACTATAAGAGAAAGAATGAATGTTCGTGATAATGAAGTTTTTATGCCTGTTGATCTTATTAATGCAAAAACTTTATCATCCGTTATAAATACTTTTTTTGGAACTAATCAATTATCTCAGTTTATGGATCAAACTAATCCTTTATCTGAAATTACTCATAAAAGAAGGCTTTCAGCCTTAGGTCCTGGAGGTTTATCTAGAGAAAGAGCAGGATTTGAGGTTAGAGATGTTAATTATTCTCATTATGGAAGATTGTGTCCTATAGAAACTCCAGAAGGACCTAATATAGGATTAATATCATCTTTATCAGTATTTGCCAAAATTAACAATATGGGTTTTGTTGAAACTCCTTATAAAAAAATAAGGAATGGTAAAGTTGATTTAAAATCTAAAGTAGAATATTTAAGTGCAGAAGAAGAGGAAGGAAAGATTATAGCACAAGCAAACGCTATTAATAAAAGTGGAGATTTTATTTCTGATAGAATCATAGCTCGTGAAGATGGAGATTTTCCTATAGTAAAACCGGAACAAGTAGATTATATCGATGTTGCTCCAAATCAAATTGCTTCTATATCTGCATCGTTAATTCCTTTTTTAGAGCATGATGATGCTAATAGAGCTCTTATGGGGTCTAATATGATGCGTCAAGCTGTTCCATTATTAAAACCTGAATCTCCTATTGTAGGGACTGGGTTAGAAAAACAAGTGGCAAATGATTCTAGAATTTTAATTAATGCAGAAAAAGATGGAATGGTAGAATATGTAGATTCAAGAAAAATTGTGATTTCTTATAATAGAACAAATAAGGAATCTTTAGTTAGTTTTTCTTCGGAAAAGAAAACTTATGATTTAATTAAATTTAGAAAAACAAATCAAAATACTTGTATAACATTAAAACCTATTGTAAAAAAAGGAGTAAAAGTATCAAAAGGTGAAATTTTGTGTGAAGGATATGCTACAGAGAGAGGTGAATTAGCTTTAGGAAGAAATTTAAAAGCTGCTTTTATTCCATGTAATGGATATAATTTTGAAGATGCAGTTTTAATTTCAGAAAAAGTAGTAAGTGAAGATTGGTTTACTTCTATACATATAGATGAATATTCTTTAGAAGTTCGTGATACAAAATTAGGAATGGAAGAATTAACAAATGATATCCCAAATGTTAGTGAAGAAGCTACTAAAGATTTAGATGAAAATGGGATTATAAGAGTAGGAGCAGAAGTGAAACCTGGTGATATATTAATAGGAAAAATAACTCCAAAAGGAGAATCTGACCCCACTCCAGAAGAAAAATTATTAAGAGCTATTTTTGGTGATAAAGCTGGAAATGTAAAAGATGCTTCGTTAAGAGCAGAACCTTCTTTATTTGGAATTGTAATAGATACAAAGCTTTTCACTAGAAGTATAAAAGATAAAAAAACTAGAGTTTTAGACAAAATAAAAATAGAAGACTTAGAAAAAGAATATGAAAAAAAATTTTCCTATTTAAGGAAACTTTTATTATCTAAATTACAGACTATTTTATATAATAAAACATGTCATAGCATTATTTTCAACGAAAATAAACAAAATATTATAGAAAGTGGAGAAAAATTTACGGAAAAAGTATTAAATAAAATAAAAAATTTTATTGGTATTTATTCTGATAATTGGACAGATGATATAGATACTAATAATTTAATATCAGAAATATTACACAATTATAAAATAGCTGTTAATGATTTAAATAGTACTCTAAAACATAAAAAATTTTCTATTACTATTGGTGATGAACTACCATCTGGAATTGTTAAAATGGCAAAAGTGTATATTGCCAAAAAAAGAAAATTAAAAGTAGGAGATAAAATGGCTGGAAGACATGGAAATAAAGGGGTAGTAGCTAGAATTCTTCGGCAAGAGGATATGCCATTTTTAGAAGATGGAAGCCCAGTTGATATCGTTTTAAATCCACTAGGAGTCCCATCTAGAATGAATATAGGACAAATATATGAAACAGTATTAGGATGGGCAGGTTACAAATTAAACGTAAAATTTTCAACTCCTATATTTGATGGAGCTTCTGTAGAAAAAATACAAGAATATACAAATAAATCTGGTATCCCTTCTTTTGGAACTACCTATTTATTTGATGGAGGTACTGGAGAAAGATTTGATCAACCTGCTACTGTTGGAGTTATATATATGTTAAAATTAGGACATATGGTAGATGATAAAATGCATTCTCGTTCTATAGGTCCTTATTCATTAATCACTCAACAACCTTTAGGGGGTAAAGCTCAATTTGGAGGACAACGTTTTGGAGAAATGGAAGTTTGGGCTTTAGAAGCTTTTGGAGCATCTAACCTTTTACGAGAAATACTTACTGTTAAATCAGATGATGTATCAGGTAGAGCTAAAACTTATGAAGCTATAGTAAAAGGTGATCCTATGCCTGATCCTAATAATCCAGAATCTTTCAATGTTCTTTGCTACGAACTAAAAGGATTAGGTCTAGATATTAAATTAGAAGAGTAAATTAATTAATTCATTATTTACTAAAAAAATGAATAAAAAAAAAAGTAATAAGTTCAATAAAGTAACTATAAGATTAGCTTCTCCAGAAGTAATTTTAAGAGAATCTCATGGAGAAGTATTAAAACCAGAAACAATAAACTATCGTACTCATAAACCAGAAAGAGATGGTTTATTTTGTGAACGTATTTTTGGTCCCGTAAAAGATTATGAATGCGCTTGTGGAAAATATAAGAGAATTCGTTACAAAGGAATTGTTTGTGATAGATGTGGGGTTGAAGTTACTGAAAAAAAAGTAAGAAGAGAACGTATGGGGCATATTAGTCTTGTAGTTCCTATTGTTCATATTTGGTGTTTTAGGACATCTCCAAACAAAATTGGTTATTTGTTAGGACTTTCTTCTAAAAAACTTGAAATGATTATTTATTATGAACGATATGTTGTTATCCAAGGGGGATTAGCTACTAAACCGGATGGTAGTTCTTTTCATAAGGGAGATTTTCTTACTGAAGAAGAATATTTACATGCTTTGAATAAACTTCCAAAAGGGAATCAGTATTTAGAAGATTCTGATCTCAATAAATTTATTGCTAAAATGGGAGCTGAATGCATAGAAAATTTACTAAATCTTATTGATTTAGATAGATTATCATTTGAATTGAGAGAACAAGCTAATAATGAAACTTCTAAACAAAGACGCATTGAAGCATTAAAACGTTTACAAGTAGTTCAATCTTTTAGAGAAGGAAAAAAAAATGGTGGGAATATTTCTTGGATGGTTATCCATGTTTTATCTGTGATTCCTCCTGAATTAAGACCATTAGTCCCATTAGATGGAGGTCGTTATGCTGCTTCTGATATGACAGACTTATATCGTCGTGTTCTTATACGAAATAATCGTTTAAAAAGACTTATAGAAATCAAGGCACCTGAAGTTATTTTACGTAATGAAAAAAGAATGTTACAAGAAGCAGTTGATTCTCTTTTTGATAATTCTAGAAAGGTTTCTGCAGTAAAATCAGAAGCGAATAGGCCTTTAAAATCTTTATCTGATTCATTAAAAGGAAAACAAGGCCGTTTTAGACAAAATCTTCTTGGTAAAAGAGTTGATTATTCTGCACGTTCTGTAATTGTTGTAGGTCCACATTTAAAATTACATGAATGCGGACTTCCAAAAGATATGGCAGCGGAACTTTATAAACCTTTTATTATAAGAAAATTAATTGAAAGAGGGATAGTAAAAACAGTAAAATCTTCTAAGAAAATAATTGATAAGAGGGATCCTATTATATGGGATATTCTTGAAAATGTTTTAAAAGGCCATCCTGTATTATTAAATAGAGCTCCAACTTTACATAGGTTGGGAATTCAAGCTTTTCAACCTAAATTAATAGAAGGAAAAGCGATCCAATTGCATCCTTTAGTATGTGCTGCTTTTAATGCAGATTTTGATGGAGATCAAATGGCCGTTCATTTACCTTTATCTCATGGAGCAATATTAGAAGCTCAACTTTTGATGTTAGCTTCTCAGAATATATTAAATCCTGCTAATGGTTCTCCTATTACAGTACCATCGCAAGATATGGTATTGGGATTATATTATATGACAAAGCCTTTATTATCAAATTCAAGTATAAAAGTGAAAGGAGAAGGATTAAATTTTTATTCCCCAGAAGAAGTTGAAATAGCGTATAATCAAAAAATATTAGATTTACATGCTATGATTAAAGTTAAAGTTCTTATTAGGGAAGGCGATAATTTTTTAGAAAAATTAGTAGATACGACTACAGGTAGAATACTATTTAACCAAGTTGTTCCTAAAGAAGTAGGATATATTAATGAATCTCTTACGAAAAAATCATTAAGGGAAATTATAGGAAAAATATTACATTTTACAGATGTTCCTACTACAGCAAAATTTTTAGATAATATTAAAGAATTAGGTTTTTATAATGCATTTAGAGGAGGATTATCTTTTGGGTTAGGAGATATTATTATACCAAAAGATAAAAAAAATATGGTAACCCATGCTATTAAACAAGTTGATAACGTTAAAGTAAATTATAACATGGGATTAATAACAAATAATGAACGTTATAATCAAGTAATTGATATATGGACTAATACTAACGCTATGCTTACGGAAAAAGTAATGAAGCATATGCGTGAAGATAGAAAAGGTTTTAATCCAGTATATATGATGTTAGATTCTGGTGCTAGAGGTTCTAAAGAACAAATTAGACAACTTTCTGGAATGCGAGGGTTAATGGCAAAACCGCAAAAAACTGGATCATCTGGAGGTGAAATTATTGAAAATCCTATCTTATCTAATTTTAGAGAAGGATTATCCATATTAGAATATTTTATATCCACTCATGGTGCACGTAAAGGGTTAGCTGATACAGCTTTAAAAACAGCAGATGCTGGATATCTTACAAGACGTTTAGTAGATGCAGCACAAGATGTAATTATAAAAATTAATGATTGTAATACATTGCGTGGGTTAAAAATATCTGCTCTGAAAAAAAATGAAGAAATAGTAGAAACTTTATTTGATAGAATTCTAGGACGTATATCATTAAATGATATTTTACATCCAAAAAATAACAAACTAATAGTTTTATCTGGAGAAATGATTGATGAAAAAGTAGCAAGTATAATTGAAAAATCCGGGATAGAATTTGTTGAAGTTAGATCTCCTCTTACTTGTGAAGCTAAAATGGGAATTTGTTCTAAATGTTATGGAAGAAATCTTTCTACAGGAAAGATAGTTAAGAAAGGTGAAGCTGTAGGTGTTATTGCCGCACAATCTATTGGAGAACCGGGAACTCAATTAACTTTGCGAACTTTTCATGTTGGAGGAACAGCAGGTAATATTGCGGAATCTTCACAAATAAGGGCAAAATATGATGGAATTGTAGAGTTTGAAGATTTAAAATTTGTAGAAACAAATAAAACAGATTCCGATAAGAAGATTGGAATGGTAGTATCAAGATCTACAGAAATGAAACTTTTTAATAAAGATAAATCGTCTATTTTAATGGTAAATAATATTCCTTATGGAGCATCTTTATATGTTTATCATAAAGATGAGTTAAAATTAGGAGATTTGATTTGTAAATGGGATTTATATAATGCAGTTATTGTTGCAGAATTTTCTGGAATAATATCTTATGAACATCTAGAACAAGGTGTTACTTTTCAAGTAGAGATAGATGAACAAACTGGTTTTCAAGAAAAAGTAATAACAGAAGTTAGAAATAAAAATTTGGTTCCAACATTGAAAATTATTAATGAAAAAAGTGAAGAATTAAAAGTATATAATTTACCGGTTGGAGCACATTTAATGGTACAGGATGGAGAAAAAATAGATATAGGAAAAATTTTGGTAAAAGTTCCTAGAAAATCTGCTAAATCTGGAGATATTACAGGAGGATTACCTCGTTTATCTGAGTTATTTGAAGCAAGAAATCCTTCAAATCCAGCTGTAGTGTCTGAAATGGATGGAATAGTAAGTCATGGAAAAATAAAAAGAGGTAGCAGAGAGATTATTGTAGAATCTAAAACAGGGGAGATTAGAAAGTATCTTGTAAAATTGTCAAATCAAATTTTAGTTCAAGAAAACGATTATGTAAAAGCGGGAATGCCTTTATCAGATGGAGCGGTAACACCTAATGATATTTTGAATATAAGAGGTGCTAGGGCAGTTCAAGAATATTTAATAAGAGAAATACAAGAAGTATATCGATTACAAGGAGTTAAGATAAATGATAAACATTTTGAAGTAATTGTTTTACAAATGATGAGAAAGGTTGAAGTTATAGATATTGGAGATACTAAATTTTTAGAAGGAAGTGTTGAATATAAAGATGATTTTATAGAGGAAAATGATAGAATATCTCAAATGATGATAGTAGAAGATCACGGATCTTCTGAAGTTTTTAAAGATGGAGATTTAATTAGTTTCAGAGATTTAAGAAATGAAAATGCGGTTTTAAAGTATAAAAATAAAAAACTAATAAAAACAAGAAATGCTATTCCTGCTACAGCTAGGCCTATATTACAGGGAATAACAAGATCAGCTTTGCAAACTAAATCTTTTATATCTGCAGCTTCATTTCAAGAAACAACAAAAGTTCTAGGTGAAGCAGCTATCAGTAGTAAAACTGATTATTTACATGGATTGAAAGAAAATGTTATTGTTGGACACAAGATTCCAGCAGGAACTGGTTTAAGAGAGTATGAAAATATATCTCCAGAGATATTGTAGAGTTTTTTTTTATAAATTTTTGTTCATTTTTTTCCATTGATCTTTAATAGAAACTGTTTCATTAAAGATAATGTCTCCATTTTCTTTTTTTTCTACATAAAAATAACCAATTCTTTGAAATTGAAAACGGTCTCCTTTTCTTGCTTTTTTTAAATAAGGTTCTGCATAACCTATTATTTTATCCTTTGAGTTTGGATTGATGTTTGTTTTGAAATTTGGAATATCAGGATTTCTTTTTAGAAAAAGATGATTATATAAATAAATTTCAATTGGAAAATAATGTTTTGCAGAAACCCAGTGTAAAGTACTTTTTACTCTTTTTTTTAATTGAATATTATTATTTTTTCTATATTTACTTTTTTTATCATAGGTACAATGTATTTCCTCTATTTCTCCTTTATCATTTTTTATTACGTAATTAGCTTTTATGATATAAGCATTTTTAAGTTTTACTTCTTTTCCAATACAAAGACGGAAAAATTCTTTTTTTTCTTCTTCTAAAAAATCATCTTTTTCAATATATAATTCCTTTGAAAAAGGAACTTTTCTTGTACCAAATTTATAATCTTCAGGATTATTTTCGATTTCAATCCATTCAATTTTATTCATGTAATAATTATCTATTATTAATTTAATTGGTCGTAATACTACCATTACTCTAGTAGAAATTTTATTTAAATGTTCTCTTACTAAAAATTCTAAAAAAGATATATCAATAATGTTATTTCTTTTGGAAATTCCTATTTTATGAATAAAATTTATCAAGGAAAGAGAAGTATATCCTTTACGACGTAATCCAGATATTGTTAATATACGAGGATCATCCCAAGATGGTATAATTTTATTTTCAATAAGATATTGTATTTTCCTTTTACTAGTTATAGTATGACTTAAGTTTAGTCTTGAAAATTCTATTTGTTTAGGTCTTATTTTTTTTTTATCAAAAATTTGATCTAAATACCAATTATATAAAGGTCTTCTATTTTCAAATTCTAATGAACATAAAGAATGAGATATTTGTTCAAAATAATCACATTGTCCATGAGTCCAATCATAAGTAGGATATATACACCATTCATTCATAGTTCTATGATGTTTTTTTTGTAAAATTCTATACATTATTGGATCTCTCATATTCATGTTTGTAGAATTCATATCAATTTTAGCTCTTAAAACACAAGATCCTTCTTTTAAAAGTCCATTTTTCATTTTATGAAATAGATATAAATTTTGATTTATAGATCTATTTCTATAAAAACTATTAACACCTGTTTCAAAAGGGGTTTTTCTTTGTAATTTTATTTTATTTTGAGACTGGCTATCTACGTAAGCTCTATTTTTTTTAATTAGTTCTATGGCTAATTCATATAATTTTTGAAAGTAATCTGAAGCATAAGTAATTTTATCCCATTTAAAACCTAAGAATAAAATATCTTTTTTTATTGATTCTATAAATTTACGACTTTCTCCAATAGGATTAGTATCATCAAATCTCAATATTACTGGAGAATTATATTTTTTTCCCAATTCAAAATTTAAGCATATAGCTTTAATGTGACCAATATGAAGATATCCATTAGGTTCTGGAGGAAAACGAAATTTTATTTTTTCTATAGGAAACCCATTTTCTATATCTTCTTTTATTATCTTTTCAATAAAATTCAAATTTGATTCTATTTAGATAAGCAGTTATAAAATAAATAAAATGTCAATTTAATCAATTTTTTTGTAAAAAAATATATTTTTGTTGTAGTTATTATTAATAATGATTGTAATTTGAATTACTCTGAAACAATTAAATGGATATTTAAACGTATTCCTTCTTATCAAAAAATTGGGTTAAGATCTTATAAACCAGGTTTGATAAGAATAAAAAATTTTTGTTCTTATTTAGGAGATCCTCAAAAATATTTTAAAAGTATTCATATCGGTGGAACAAATGGAAAAGGTTCTACGGTTCATATGTTATCTTCTATCCTTCAGGAAGAAGGGTATAAAATAGGTGTGTTTACATCACCTCATTTAATAGATTTTAGAGAAAGAATAACTTGTAATGGAATTTTAATAGAAAAAAATTTTATTGTAGAATTTATAAAAAAAAATAGAGAATTCATAGAAAAAGAAGAAATCTCATTTTTTGAGATGAATACAGCTTTAGCTTTTCAATATTTTAAAGAAAAAAAAGTTTATTTTGCTATTATTGAGGTAGGTTTGGGGGGTAGGTTAGATTCTACAAATCTTATAATTCCAGAAATTTCAGTTATAACTAACATTAGTATAGATCACGTAGAAATTCTTGGTTCTAAAATAGAAGAAATAGCTTTAGAAAAAGCAGGAATAATAAAAAATAATGTATCAGTAGTCATAGGGTGTAATATTCCAAAATATATAAAATTTTTATTTCTAAAAGAAGCATTGAATAAAAATTCTCCAATTTATTTTACTACTGTAAATAGAAAAGACTTAGAATATAAAACACCATTTGAAGCTTATTATCAAAATTTTAATAAGGTTTTAGTATTAAAAATAATAAATATTTTATATAAAAGAAAAAATATATTTATATCATATAATTCTATAAAAAATGGATTAAGAAATGTAATAAATAATACAAATTTTAAAGGAAGATGGCAAATATTAAAAAAACATAATCCAAAAATTATTTGTGATATTGCACATAACGAAGAAGGAATATCTATGATTTCTTATCAATTAAAAAGAGAATCGTACGATACATTACACCTAATTTTAGGTTTTGTTAAAGAAAAGAGAGTAGAAACATTATTAAATCATTTATATTTTGCTATAACAAATTCTTTTTATTATTTTTGTCAACCTAATGTAGATAGAAAATTTAAGATTTATGATCTAAAAATATTAGCTGATAGAGTTTTTAAAAATCAAAAAAATATAAATTATTTTACTTCCGTAAAATATGCTTATTTATATGCTATAGAAAAATCAAATAAAAATGATTTAATTTTAATTAGTGGAAGTACTTTTGTTGTTTCTGAAATTCTTTCATATCATTTATAAAATTTTTACTTACATTTGATATGTATTATTAGGGCAATTAGCTCAGTTTGGTTTAGAGCATCTGTTTTACAAGCAGGGGGTCACTGGTTCAAATCCAGTATTGCCCATTGTTTTATTTATAATAAATGATATTATTTTATTTTTATCCAAAGGATTAAACCAAGTAATGTTCTTATCTCTTCTATACCAAGAAAGCTGTCTTTTTGCATATTTTCTGGTATTTTTTTTTATTTCTTCTATAATTTCATTTTCTTTTTTATGAAAAGAGTTATATATTTCTTTATAACCAATAGTTTGTAAACTGTTTAAATTCTTATATTTATATAATAGTTTAGCTTCTTCCAATAAACCTATTTCTATCATTTTTTCTACTCTATTATTTATATCAGAGTATATATCATGTCTTGATTTAATTAAACCTATTTTTAGTACAGAAAAATTTCTATTTTTGCATGTTTTTTCTTTAAAAAAAAATGATGGAGGATGTCCTGTTGATTTTATTATTTCTAAAAATCTTATTAAACGTATCGGATTATTGATATCTATAGATTTTTCTTTAATTTGGAATTTTTTAAATTCATTTTGCAAAAAAGTGATTCCTTTTTTTTTAAAATTAAAAATTAAATTTTTTCTTATTTTCATATCTACTTTAGGGATTTTAGATAATCCTTCCGTTGCTGCTTTTTCATATAAACTAGATCCACCTACCATAATTAATATATCATGTATATAAAATAATTTTTTAATTCTTTTTAAGAAATCTATCTCAAATAATTTTGCGTTATAATTTTGATGAATACTTAAATGTCCTATAAAATGATGAGTTATATCTGATAATTGTTTATCACTAGGCATTGATGTTCCTATTCTTATTTCTTTATAAAATTGTCTAGAATCACAAGATAAAATTTCAGTATTAAATTTTTTTGCTAATGAAATAGCTATATCTGTTTTACCAACACATGTTGGCCCCAAAATAGAAACAATAAATTTCCTTTTCAATTATTTTATAATTGAAGAATATTTAGATAACTTATTATACATAAAATAATCTACTAATACTAAAGCTACCATAGATTCAACAATAGGAACTGCACGTGGAAGAACACAAGGATCATGCCTCCCTTTTCCTTTCATATACACAATATTTCCATTTTTATCTATAGTTTTTTGTTCCTGCATTATCGTAGCTACAGGTTTTAAAGCTATTCTAAAATAAATATCCATTCCATTTGATATACCACCTTGAATTCCTCCTGATAAATTTGTTTTAGTTTTTTCATTTTGTTCAAATAAATCATTATGTTGTGATCCAGTTAATTTTGTTCCATAAAATCCACTACCATATTCAAATCCTTTTACTGCATTAATTGAAAGCATTGCTCTTGATAACTCTGCGTGTAATTTACTAAAAACAGGTTCACCTATTCCTACTGGAACATTTTTTATTACACAAGTAATAATACCTCCTATTGTATCTCCTTTACTTTTTATTTTTTCAATTTCTGATATCATTTTTTTTGCATAATGTAGATCTGGACATCTTATAGAATTACTTTCTATAATTTTTTCAGATAGATTTAGATCTTGATAAGATTTATCTAAAGAAATATTTCCAACAGAAGAAACATAAGCTATAATTTTAATATCTTTAATTATCTGTTTAGCTATAGATCCAGCTACTACTCTACAAATTGTTTCTCTAGCAGAAGATCTCCCTCCTCCTCTATAATCTCTTATTCCATATTTTTTTTCATATGTAAAATCAGAATGAGAGGGTCTATACACATTTTTTATGTGTTTATAATCATCTGATTTTTGGTCTTTATTATAAATAATAAATCCAATAGGTGATCCTGTAGTTTTTTTATTAAAAATACCAGATATAAAATTTACTCTATCTATTTCATTTCTTTGAGTAACTATTGATGATTGTCCAGGTCTTCTACGGTTTAATTCATATTGAACTTTTTCAATATTTAACTCTACTCCTGCTGGACATCCATCAATAATACCTCCAAGAGCTTTACCATGACTTTCTCCAAAAGTACTAACTTTAAATAGAGATCCAAAAGTATTTCCTGCCATAAATTAAGAAAAATTTTAATTTTTTATTTCTATAGAAATAGGTTTTCCAAAATGATTTATTCTACTTATTCCTATTAATATTTTATTTCTATAACGTTTTTCTACTTCAAATAATGAAAAATTAGATGAAATTTCTATATGTCCAATATTAATTCGTGAATGATTAACTGCTTTATTAATCAAATTTATTAATCCTAATTTTGTTAAATTATCTTTATATCCTATATTAAGAAAAAGTTTAGAAAAATATTCCTTTTTTGATTTTAGGTGAGAGGTCTTCCTATAAGGAAGATTATTAAATCTATGATGATTAATTTTAATTGGAGCCTCATCTTTGGAATCTTTATAATAAGTAATAAAACGATTAAATTCAATCCAAGAAAAACGTTTTATTAATTCTTCTTTATTAAACAATTCTAATTCTTTTTGTATTTCAGGTAGAAATTTTTTCATAGATATTTCATCTATAACGACTTTTTTAACTTTTTCTATAAAATGTAATAATTGTTTTTCACATATTTCTTTTCCAGTAGGAATCATAACGCGATTAAAATACTTTCCAATTTTTTTTTCAAATTCCTTCAAATTTTTATATTCTCTTGAATGTATTATACAAACAGAAATGCCTTGATTACCAGCTCTACCAGTTCGTCCACTTCTATGAACATAAATTTCACTTTCTTTTGGTATGCTGTAATTTATAATGTGAGTTATATTATTAATATCTAATCCACGTGATGCTACATCTGTAGCTACTATAAATTGTAAATTTTTATTTCTAAACTTATTCATAACAGATTCACGCTGTAATTGTGATAAGTCTCCATGTAAAGCATCAGCATGATAACCATCTTTTATAAGATATCCTGCTATTTCTTGAGTTTCTTTTTTAGTACTACAAAATATTATTCCATAAATATTTGGATTAATATCCACAATTCTTTTTAATACCAAATATTTTTTATTTTTACTGTCTACAGTATAGTAGATATGTTTTACATTTTCAGAAGCAATATTTTTTTTCCCAGTAATTATTTCTTCTATTGGACTTTTTAAATAATTACGAGCTATCTCATTCATATATTTAGACATTGTTGCTGAAAATAGTAAGCTTTGTCTTTTTTTAGGTAATTTTTTTATTATTATATCTAGTTCCTCTTTAAAACCCATATTAAGCATTTCATCTGCTTCATCAAGAACTAAATATTTAATTTTATCAAAATTTAATTTTTTTCTTTTTATCAACAAGTCAACAAGTCTTCCTGGAGTTCCTACTATTATATGATTCTCTTTTTTTAAAGATTTTATTTGAATATCTATACTAACACCTCCATATAAAGAAATGATTTTTATCAATGGATTATGTTGTGAAAAACGAGAAATATCACGAGTTATTTGTATGCATAGTTCTCTTGTAGGACATAAAACTAAAGCTTGTGGAAAAGGTATTTTAATATTTATTTTTTGAATAATTGGTAATCCAAAAGCAGCTGTTTTCCCAGTTCCTGTCTGAGATAATGCTATCACATCTTTTTCTGATTTTAATAAAAAAGGAATCACTTTCTCTTGGATAGGTGTTGGATATTTAAATCCAATTTTTTCCAAATTTTGGATTATTTTTTTGTCAAAAAAATTATATTCTTTAAATGTTTTCATACAAAAGTATGTATTTCCTTAGTAGTAATTTTCGCATGATATTATAACAAATATAAATATTTAAATCAATAATGATAAGATTATTAACTTATCTAAAGAACAGATATTTATTATTGTTACTTTTTTTTACAAGCCTTTTTGTTATAGTTTCATATCTTATAAAAAGTAAGATAGCTGATATAGTAAGTCCTATTCCTAATCCTATCCATACACCCTGTCCCCCTATTTTAATTGATAATAACCAAGCTATAGGAATAGCCACAACCCAATAAGAAAATAGACTTATCCACATGGGTATATGAACATCTTGTAATCCTCTTAAAGCGCCTAATATGATCCCTTGAAGACCATCTGATAATTGAAAAAAACTAGCAATAATAATCATTTTTTCCGCAATGGAAGCTACTTCTTTATCATTTATATATATAAATGGGATGTTTTTTCTGAAAAAAATAAATATAAAATTACATATTAACATGAAAAAAAAACCCATAAAAAGGATAGATTTTCCTACTTTTCTTAATTCAGAATAATTTTTTAAAGCTAATTGATTTCCTATTCTAACTGTAGCTGCAACAGATAAACCTGCACTCAAAAGGAAAGTAGAAGAAACTAAATTAATAACTATTTGATGAGCAGCTAAAACCTTTATTCCACATTTACCTGAGATGAAAGAAGAAACTGCAAAAGCACTCATTTCAAATAACATATGTAATCCAGAAGGAATTCCTATTTTTAGAATTTTTTTAAAGAATTCTTTTTTTAATTTTAAATAAGAAAATTTGAAATAATTATAATATTTACGTACTCTTTTATATTTAAATAATAAAATAAAAATACATATTAACATAATTATACGAGATATTAAAGTAGCGTAAGCAACTCCTAAAATCCCTAATTTAGGAAATATAAATTTTCCATTAAGAAATATATAATTTAAAATTATATTAATAATTGCGGAGCTCCAAGTGGCTACTAAACTTGGAAAAACTAAAGATAATCCTTCAGAAAATTTTCTAAAAATTTCAAATATCATCCATGGAACAAAAGAAATAGATGTTATTTCTAAAAAAGAAATTGTATCATTTAAAATTTCTTTAGGTTGTCCTAAATATGGAAATAGGTAAAAAAAAATATGTACTGCAGTATACATAAATATGGATAAAACAAAATTTAAAACTAATCCATGATAAAATATAAAGAATCCTTTTTTATATTCATTTTTTATATCTACTGATGCAATTAATGTAGAAATCGCTGATGATATTCCAAATCCAAAAATAATCATTATAAAAAATACAGCGTTAGCTAATGATACAGAAGCTAATGCATTTTTTCCTAAAATACCAACCATTACATTATCAAAAAACCCTATGCATATAACTGCTAATTGAGTAAAACATATAGGTATTGCTAGTGATAAATTTTTTTTGATATGTTGTATATATGTACTGCTGTTTTTTTTAATAAAAAATATTTTAAATATTATTAATATTAATAAAAGGTAATTTTACTTCAGTAACAAAAATATATTTTTCTCTTATTAAGACATAAATAGGATTTTTCAATTTATTTATATTTACATATCCTAATCCTATTCCTTTTTTTAAGACAGGAGAAAAACATCCAGATGTTACTTCTCCAATAATGGATTTATTCCAATTTAATATTGGATGTCCCATTCTAGGAATTTTACCATTTTCATTTACCATAAAAGATATAAGTTTTTTTTCTACTCCTTTTATTTTTTGTTTTTTTAATATTTCTCTTGCAATAAATTTTTTATTAAATTTTACTATCCAAGATAATCCGCTTTCTATAGGTGTTATATTTTCAGAAATATCATTTCCATATAAACGATATCCCATTTCCAATCTTAATGAATTTCTACTTGCTATTCCACATGGAATAATATTTGAAATTCCTATAATTTCATCCCATACTTTTTCTACATATTTATTAGGAATAAGAATTTCTATTCCTTTAGATCCTGTATAACCTGTTCTAGATATTAATAGATTTTTTATTCCTGCAAATTCTCCTATTTTAAAATGATAAAAATCTATTTCTTCCAATAATATATTAGTTAATTTTTTGATCCTTGATAAGGATTGAGGACCTTGTACAGATAATAAAGAATATTCCTGAGAGGAATCTATTAACTCTACATATTTACATTTGTATTTTTTTATGTGATGGGTAATCCATTTTTTATTTTTTTCTATATTAACAGCATTTACTATAAGTAGGAATTCTGTTTCTAATATTTTATAAATTACTAAATCATCAATAATTCCCCCTTTATCATTAATCATGCAATTATATTGAGCTTGTCCTATTTTTATTTTACTTACATCGTTTGTTGTTAAAATTTGAATTAAATTTTTAGAATCTTTTCCTTTTAAAAAAAAATTTCCCATATGGCTAATATCAAAGATTCCAGCGATATTTCTTACATTCATATGTTCTATAATAGAAGATTTATATTGAAGAGGCATAATAAATCCAGAATATGGAACCATTTTAGCACCTAGATTAACATGTTTTTTATACAAATACGTTTTTTTTTTGTTACTATTTTCCATCATATTCGACAAAATTATCTTTTGTTTCGTATAAAGTTATTTTCAAACTTAAATCCAAAGAAATTTTATTTCTTAACTTGTTCCACATAAAAATTGAAATATTTTCAATTGTAGGATTAATTGAAGATAATTCATTGATATCTAGATTAATATTTTTATGATCAAATAAATCTACAATTTCATTTTGTATAATTTTATTCAGCTTATTTAAGTTGAAAACAAACCCAGTTACCTTATTGACTTTTCCTGTTATACTTACTATGTATTCATAATTGTGTCCATGATAATTTAAATATGCACATTTTCCAAATATTTCAATATTTTTTTCATAATTCCATTGTCGATTATAAAGTCTATGGGCAGCGCTAAAACTACCTTTTTTACTTATAGTAGCTATCATCACAAAATAATTTGTTTAAATAATTTTTAACAATAATTTTTAACCATATAGTATATAAGTTTGGATAAAACTTAATATTTTCTATTAATTTTTTTAATGAAATCCATTTCCAATCTTCAACTTCTTCATAATTAATTGTGGGATTATTATTATAATATCCTATAAAAACATGATCAAGTTCATTTTCTATTAACCCATATTGAAATGATTCATAATATGTAAAACAAAATTGTTTTTTTAGAAAACAGTCAAAACCCATTTCTTCTATTAAACAACGGTGTGCTGCTGCTAATGGAGATTCATTTTTTTTAGGATGACTACAACATGTATTTGTCCATAATAATGAAGAATGATATTTCTTATAAGATCTTTTTTGCATCATTAAATGATTTTCTTTATTAAAAATAAATACAGAAACTGCACTATGTAATAACCCTTCCTTATGAATTTTATCTTTTTTTTCAAATCCAATAATTTTATAATTTTTTCCTATTAAAGGAATTAAATTATCGTCATTTATTTCATTATTATTATTCATATCAACTATATATACTATATCTTTTTTAAGAAGAATTTTAAAACAAATTTTATTATCTTATGATTTACAAAATCAATAATATCTTAATATCTTTTTTAAGATTTTTCAAGATAATAAATAGATAAAGAAGTGAAAAAATTTATAGATGAATTAAATGATTTAAAAAAAAATACATTTATAGATATAATGCAAATTGAATTTATCTACTTATCTCCACATATAGATATTTTAACTGCAAAAATGTCTATAAATAAAAAAAATATACAACCATTTGGTTTTGTTCATGGAGGCGCTATAATTTCTTTAGCAGAAAGCGTTGGAAGTTCACTATCATTTCTTAATATTAAAAAATATAATGACAAATATAATGTTTTTAATATTGAAATTTCTGCAAGTCATATAAAGTGTATAAAAGAAGGAGTTTTATTTGCAGAAGCAAATATTATTCATAAAGGGAAAACTCTACATTTTATACAGATAAATGTTTTTAATGAAAACAAAAAACTTATTAGTTTATGCAAAATGACGAATATTGTAATAATGAAAAAAAAACTAAATCAAAAAAAATAAGTATTACGGGGTTATATAAAAAAATTATAGAAAATTATTATGACAATAATAATTTTGTCATTTTTAAAAAACCACATGAAAAAAAAATTTATCTCTATTTCAATAAAAATGAAAATTATAAATGTTTAAACAAAAAATATTTTATAATTAAAAGTTTTGACAATAATCATGAACTAAAAATAGTTCCGCGTATAATTTATTATGCAGATATTTCAAAAAATTTATCTAATATCAAAAACTCAAATTATATTTTTAATTGGGATACTAATTCTAATTTTTTAACTAAATCTTGCAAAAAAAAATATAAAGATTTAGTTAAAAAAGGAATTAAAAAAATAGAAAAAGGAGATTTAAAAAAAGTTGTATTATCTAGATCTGTAAAGATTTCTTTTCAGAAAATTTATTTAAGAAAAACTTTTCAAAAATTAATTATATCTTACCCTAATGCTTTGATTAGTTTATGTTATAATATTCACCATGGTTTTTGGATAGGATGTACTCCAGAATTATTAATTAAATTCCAAAAAAAAAATCTCTTGATATCTGTATTAGCAGGAACAATTTGGGAAAATAATATATGGACAAAAAAAGAAATAAAAGAACATAATATTGTAGTTAATTATATTAAAAAAATATTAAAATTTTATAAAGGAGTTCTTTCCATAAAAAAAACTAGAGTAAAGAAAATAGGGAATTTAAAACACTTAGAAACTTTAATTTTATTTTCTTTTTTTAAGTATCCAAATTACAATAAGATATTAAATAAAATATACCCTACTCCATCTATATGTGGAATTCCAAAAAATAAATCTTTCAATTTTATAAAAGAAAATGAAGGATATAAAAGAAATTTTTATACGGGATATATTGGAATTGTAGATAAAGAATCAATGGAATTATATTTAAATTTAAGATGTGCAAATATAAGAAAAGAAAAAAAGGAAATAACTTTATATGCTGGTAGTGGAATTACTATAGATAGCAATGTAAATAAGGAATTAGAAGAAACAGAAAATAAAATAAAGAATATTCTTTCTCAACTTGTTTTTAAATAATCTTTTTTTTTCTGTGAAAAGGTCTTATAATCAAACGTACACTTTTATTATATTGCAAATATTGAATTATCCAATTAGTTAAGGCTATAACTCTATTTCTAAAACCTACTAGACTAATTAAATGAACAAACATCCAAATTATCCAAGCTAAAAATCCTTTTAACTTAAAAAAAGAAAAATCACAAACAGCTTTATTTCTACCTATAGTAGCCATAGATCCAAAATTTTTATATACAAAAGGTTTGATAATATTTTTATTTAATAAATAATTGAAGTTTTTCGCAAGATAATTTCCTTGTTGTATAGCAGGTTGAGCAGTCATAGGGTAACCATTTGGATAAAATTTATTTTTGTTATTGTAAGCTATATCTCCAATAGCAAAAATATTATCATATTTTATGGCCTTAAGATAATTATCAACTAGGATTCTTTGTCCTTTTACATCTTCCTTTAAAAATCCTTTTATAACTGCACCTTTAACTCCTGCTGCCCATATTACATTAGCAGATTCTATTTTTTTATTATTTTCTATAAAAACGATTTTACCGTCATAATCTTGTACTAAACAATTTAACCAAATAATCACTCCCAATTCTTCTAAATTATTATAAGCTTCTTTTGCTGATTCTTCAGACATTCCATCCAATAATCTAGAAGAAGCTTGCAATAAATGAATATTCATATATTTTACATCTAAATTAGGATAATCATGTGGAAGTACATATTTTTTCATCTCAGCTAAAGCACCTGCAAGTTCAACTCCAGTAGGCCCACCTCCAACAATTACAAAAGTCATAAGACTTTCTTTTTCTTTTGTATTATTTGTTAATAAAGCTGATTCAAAATCCTGTAGAATGAGGCTTCTAAGATTTAGAGCTTCTGGAATAGATTTCATTGGTAAAGCAAAAGATTCGATATTTTTTTTCCCAAAAAAATTAGTTACAGAACCTGTTGCTAGAATTAAATAATCATAAGATAATTCTCCTATATTAGTATATATTTTTTGTTTTTCTGTATTGATAAAATGAACATGTGCTAATCTAAAAAAAAAATTTTTAGTTTCTTTTATAATATTTCTTATAGAATGTGCAATAGAATCTGGCTCTAATCCAGCTGTAGCTACCTGATATAACAAAGGTTGAAAAGTGTGATAATTATTTTTATCTATAAGAATAACTTGGAATTTATCTCTTCTTAATTTTTTTGCTACTTGTAATCCAGAAAATCCAGCTCCGATAATAACAACTCTTTTTAGATCTTTCACTATTGGAATATTCATTGTCACGATTTTTGACATTAATATAACACAATAAACTGATATTATTATCTTGAATTAAAGAACCTAATGTATATCCGAATAAAATAATGATGATAGTAATAAAAATTGAGTTATTTATATTTTTAAGTTCAATTCTTATTAATTTTCATATTTTTTTTCTTTCTTTTAACATTTCTTGGATTTAATCTAAGATTCCCAAAAGTTTTTTTTCTTATTTTACCTCTTTTTGTTTTTCTATCTCCTTTTCCCATTTTATTTTATTGTAAATTAAAGTATTATAAATTTTATTTGCTTTTTTTTTCAAATTTTTAATAGACGTAGAATTATCTACAATAATATCAGATTTTTTTATTCTTTTTTTATTGGAAATTTGACTTTTTAGTCGATCAAAAATCTCATTTTCATTTAAATTATCTCTTTTCATTATTCTTTCTATCATTTTCTTCAATGGAGAAGTTACAGTAATAATGTTATTACATTCTTTATAACTTCCACTCTCAAATAAAATAGCAGATTCTTTAATTACGTAAAAATTTTTATTTTCTTTTTTTTCTGATAAATAAGAAATCCATTTTTTAAAATCAATAGATATCCATGGATGAATGATAGAACATAAAATTTTTAATGCAATAGAATCTTTAAATACTATTTTTGATAAATAATTTTTATTTATTTTTCCATTTATACAGGAATTTTTTCCAAAATGTTTAATTATATTTTTCTGTATAATTTTATTATTATTCATTAGTATTTTCCCTTTTTTATCTGAAGAATAAACAGGAATTCCTTTTTTTTTAAAAAAGGAAGATAACAAACTTTTTCCAGATCCTATTTTACCTGTTATACCTATTAATATAAAACTCATTATTTTTATATTTTTTCTTTTCCATATCGTAATTGAGTTAAATCTTTAGAAATTGTATTTTTTTCTAATTTTATTTTTCCTGTAATAATCTCGATTATACAAAAATCGTCTTTAATTTCTATAATTTTACCATGTATACCTGAATTTGTTACTATATAACTTCCTATTTTCAATCTTTCTTGAAATTCTTTTTCAAGTTTCTGTTTTCTTACTTGAGGACGAATCATGAAAAAATAAAATATAATAAAAATCAAAGAAAACATGCAAATAGTGCTTGCAATAGAATTTTGTTGTAATAACATAAAATGATTTTATAAACTATAAAAATAATCTATCTACATTAAACCTTTTCCAATTTTAACAATTTTATTTTGTTTATTTAAAAGTTTAAAAATATGATCTAATATTCCATTAACAAATATTTTACTTTTTTCCATACAGAATATTTTCGTAATTTCTATATATTCATTTATAGTAGCTTTTGGAGGAATATTTGGAAAATATAAAAATTCACAAATAGCCATTTGCAATATAATTAAATCTATTTTTGCTATTCTATTTATATCCCAATTATTTGATGTATTACTAATTAAGTGATTAAATTCATCTCTATGAAAAATTGTATTTCTGTATAAATCAATAAGGAATTTTTTATTTTCATCATTTTTATAAATATTGTACAATTTAAAATCTGAAGTGGTAGAGTGTTTTATAAATTTTAAAGTATTACGTACCATAGAATGAGCAATATTTAAATCTTCTTGTCCATTTATTATGTAAAAATCTTCTACACATTCTATAATTTTTTCATCAGTAATAATAAAGTCTTCATAATATCTTATTAAAAATTTTTTTTCTTCTTCAAAAGAATCACATGGTTTTTGATAAAATTTTTGATGTATAGAAGATAATTTTTGCATTTTTTGTAAAAATGAGATAAAAATATATTCATCTTTTTTTTCCCAAAAAATTTTACAAAAAAAATTTTTAATAGGATATTTCATTAAATATTTATTCTTAGAAAGAATTACAATTACAGAATTATATGCAATATTTTTCATAAAATGAATATCTTTTTTTTCATTTTTTTTACTACTAGTATTAGCCTTATAAAGAAAAAAAACTTTTTTTCTTATTTCCAAAATAAAATAAAGAAGAGATACATATAAATTATGTAATCCTTCAATGCTATCTAGCATATTTTTTTCAACTTTTTTTGAATCTATTCTTGATAAATATTGAGCATATAAAAATTGTAAACTTTTTATTCTAAAGTGTCGTCTTATAGACATTGTTAACAAATATGTTAAGATTTAGAGAGTAATGAAATTATACAGTACAATTATATAAATAAAAAATCAAATTTAAAAAGTTTGTATTTTTGTATGTTATATGAGTGATTTGTTTGCTTTTAGCAAAAAATATTATTTAAGGTATAAAATACGTCTATGCATAGGTTTTTTTTTAATTATAATATCAAATATTTTAACTTTAATTCCTATTCCTTATATAGGAAAATCAATTAATTCTATTAAAAGTTTATTCATAGATTCCTTAAATACAACAGATTCTTTTAACATTAAAAAAGATATTTTTATTTATACTAGTATTATATTAATAGGACCTGTTATAGGAGGTATAGTAAAATATCATATGCGAAAATGCATTATATCTACTTCTAGAATGATTGAATTTGATATAAAAAATGAAATATTTTCACATTATCAAAAATTAAGTTTGTCTTTTTATAAAGAAAATTCTACAGGAGATCTTATGAATCGTCTTACAGAAGACGTTTCTTTTATTAGGCAATATATAGGACCGGGAGTAATGTATTTTATCAATCTTATAATTCTTTTTATTATGGTTTCTATTCAAATGTTAAGAATAGAAAAAACATTAACATTTTATGTGATTATACCTATTCCCATTTTATTCATTTTAATTTACTACATAAGTATCTTAATTGCTAAGAAAAGCAAAGAAATTCAAAATTATCAATCATTTATATGCTCTTTTATACAAGAAACTTTTTCTGGGATACATATAATAAAGTCGTTTGTTGCTGAATCTTTTTTTCAAGAAAAATATAAAAGAATTATAAAAGATTATCAAAAGAAAAATATAGAATTAGCAAAAATTGAAACTATTTTATCTTCTATTATAATATTTTTTATTGGAATCAGTCACTTAATGATTCTTTTTTTTGGAGGAAAAAAATATTATTTTGGAGAAATAAAAATAGGAACTATTGCTGAATTTTTTACATATATTAATGTATTAATTTTTCCATTTATCATATTAGGATGGGTTGTTTCTATTGTAGAAAGAGCTAAAGTATCACTAATTCGTATTAGTGAATTTCTAAATGAAAAACCTAATATATACAATAATAATTTAATACAAACTAAAATAGTTGGAAACATAGAATTTAAAAATGTTAGTTTTTTTTATGATAAAAAAAATTTAGATTTCGATGAAAATAATTGTACAATCAATAAAATATCTTTTTCATTAAAAAGTGGAAAGACATTAATTTTAACAGGGAATACTGGATCAGGAAAAACTACTATAGGAAAATTAATATCACGTTTGTATGATCCTATTTACGGAAATATTTTTATAGATGATATGGATTTGAAGAATCATAATCTTTTTTCCTTCAGAAAAAATATAGGTTATGTTCCTCAAGAATCTTTTCTTTTTTCAGATTCTATTTATAATAATATCGCTTTAGGTTGTATAAACAGCGTTTCTCATTATGAAGTATATTCTGCTGCTAAAATAGCTATGATTGAAAATGATATTCTTAATTTTAGATATGGATATCAAACAATCATAGGAGAAAGAGGAATTACTTTATCTGGTGGACAAAAACAAAGAATATGTATAGCAAGAGCTATTATAAGGAAACCAAAAATTATTATTTTTGATGATAGTTTTTCTGCTATAGATCAAAAAACTAGAAAAGCCATTATTTTTTATATAAAAAAAAAATTAAAAAATACTACTATAATCATTATTACTCATGATACTTCTTATATCAATGATTTTGATTTATTTATTATGTTAAAAAAAGGTAGAATTTACAAAATAAAGGAAAAAATTATTCATAATAATTTTTAATAAAAATAGTATAGACCATTTTTTTTATTTAGATTTGTTTTTATGATTATAATTATATATAATATTTTTTGAAATGGACGAAAAAGAAAAAGAAAATCTAAAAGAGAGAAACGAAATTTGTTCAAAAACTTTAAAAACAGGTAGTCGTACATATTTTTTCGATGCAAGAGAAACTAGGGCAGGAGATTACTATTTAACGATTACTGAAAGTAAAAAAAATTTTTCCGAAACAGGTGAGATTTCTTATAAAAAACACAAGATATACTTGTATAAGGAAGATTTTTCAAAATTTCAAAGTATACTTGATGACATGATTAAATTTATTATCAATGAAAAAGGAAGTGAAGTTATATCAGAACGTCATCAAAAAGATTTTAAAAATCAAACACATTATCAAAATCAAGATATTAAAGAAATTAAAAGAGCATCAGAAATGAAAAATGTTACTAACATAAATTTTGAAGATATTTAGTAATCAAATTTTTTTATTTAAACTTAATAAAAATTATATTTTTATTAAGTTGGTTTGGATTGATTGATCTTTATGGAGAATTATAGAAATATAATGAATAACATCGATACTTTCGTGTTTGATGTTGATGGAGTATTAACAAATTGTACTTTGAATTTATTTCCAGATGGGAGTTTAGTTCGTCAAATGTTTGCTAAAGATGGATATGCAATTCAAATAGCGAAAAATAGAGGTTATAATATATGTGTTATAACAAGAGGTTCAGATTTAATGGTTTTTCGTCGTTTAAGAAGTTTAAAAATTCCTTATATTTATCAAGGGGTAAAGAATAAAAAAAAATATCTGGATGAATATTGCCGTATATTGAATATTAATAAAAAAAGGGTATTATATATGGGGGATGATATTCCGGATATTGAAATTATGAAATCTGTTGCTTTACCTTGTTCTCCAATAGATGCTGTTCAAGAAGTAAAAAATGTATCTAAATATATTTCTCCAAAAAAAGGAGGAAGAGGTTGTGTGAGAGATGTTATAGAGCAAACTCTTAAAGTTCAAAAAAATTGGTTTTGAATATTGTTTTTGAATATTAGAAAAAAAATAGTGTCTTTAATATAGACACTATTTTTTTTTGTTTATATATTACATCATTTATTACATCATTCCACCCATTCCACCTGCACCTCCAGGCATTTGAGGCGCTACAGGTTCATCTTTTTTAATTTCTGTAACAACGCATTCTGTAGTTAATAACATACCAGATACGGATGCAGCATTTTCTAATGCTACTCTAGCTACTTTAGTAGGATCTATAATTCCTTCTACTATCATATTTTTGTATTCTCCAATTTTAGCATCATATCCAAAGTCACCTTTTCCTTCAGAGACTTTAGCAACAACAACAGATCCTTCTTCTCCAGCGTTAGCTACTATTTGACGCAATGGTTCTTCTAAAGATCTTCTAACTATCTGTATACCAGTATCTTGATCTACATTTTCCCCTTTTAGGTTATGTAATGATTTAATAGAACGTACCAAAGCAACTCCTCCTCCGGCTACTATTCCTTCTTCCACTGCAGCTCTAGTTGCATTTAAAGCGTCATCTACACGATCTTTTTTCTCTTTCATCTCTACTTCAGAAGCTGCTCCCACATAAAGTACCGCTACACCTCCTGCTAATTTAGCAAGACGTTCTTGCAATTTTTCTTTATCATAATCTGATGTTGTAGTTTCTATTTGAGCTTTAATTTGATCTACACGAGCTCTTATATCTTTTTTACTTCCTCCTCCATTAACAATAGTTGTATTATCCTTATCTATAATAACTCTTTCAGCTTTTCCAAGCATATTTAATTTTACATCTTCTAATCTACTCCCTGTTTCTTCGGAAATAACTGTACCTCCTGTTAAAATTGCTATATCTTCTAACATTGCTTTTCTTCTATCACCAAATCCTGGAGCTTTTATAGCTGCTACTTTTAATGTTCCACGTATTTTATTAACAACTAGTGTTGCTAAAGCTTCCCCTTCTACCTCTTCTGATATGATCAATAAAGGTTTTCCTGATTGTGCTACAGGTTCTAGTATAGGCAACAAATCTTTCATTGCTGCTATCTTTTTATCAGATAATAGAATTTGAGGTTGATCAAACTCTGTTATCATTTTTTCAGTATTTGTGACAAAATAAGGGGATTGATAACCTCTATCAAATTGCATTCCCTCAACTACGTCTACAGACGTATCTGTTCCTTTTGCCTCTTCTACTGTGATAACACCTTCCTTTCCTACTTTTTCAAAAGCATCTGCTATTAAAGCACCTGTTTTTTCATCATTATTTGCAGAAATAGAAGCTACTTGTTTTATTTTTTCTGTATTACCCCCTACTTCTCTAGATTGTCTTTTTAAATCTAGAATAACAGTTTCTAAAGCTTTGTCTATACCTCTTTTCAAATCCATAGGATTTGCTCCAGCAGCTACATTTTTTAAACCTTCTCTAACAATTGCTTGAGCTAAAACAGTAGCAGTAGTAGTTCCATCTCCAGCAACATCATTAGTTTTTGATGCTACTTCTTTTACCATTTGTGCTCCTAAATTTTCTATAGGATCTTCTAATTCTATTTCTTTAGCTACTGTAACACCATCTTTTGTTACTTGTGGACCTCCAAAAGATTTTTGTAAAACTACATTACGACCTTTTGGTCCTAAAGTAACTTTAACTGCATTAGCTAATGCATCAACACCTTTTTTTAACTTGTCTCTTGCTTCAATATCAAATTTAATATCTTTTGCCATAATTTTTTAGATTTTAACGAATTACTATTATGATATAAAAACTATATCACTTTACATCAATTACATTATATAATTGCTATTACATCAGATTCTCGCATAATAAGATATTCTTCTCCATCCCATTTTAATTCTGTTCCAGAATATTTTCCATATAAAACTCTATCTCCTTCCTTCAAAATCATAGGCTCATTTTTTTTACCTTTTCCTACAGCAAACACTGTACCTTTTTGTGGTTTTTCTTTTGCAGTATCAGGAATAATAATGCCTGATGATGTTTTTGTTTCGGCAGGGTCAGGTTTTACTAGAACTCGATCTGCTAAAGGTTTAATATTTACTTCCACCATATTTTAAATAATTTTAATTAATAAGATTAATGACTCTAAATAAGTAATTCATATTATAGCTAAAAATATGCCATAATAAAAAAACACAATAATTTTCTAATTTAATAAAAATTTAACGTCATAATGACATGTTTTTAGTATTTTAATTTTAAAAAAAAGTTAAAAAGTAGAACTAAAAAAAATATAATAATAGATAAAGACCAAGTAATTTTTTCTAAAAAAGAATTAGCCCTCTTTATTCCAAAAAATTTAAAATTTTTTTCTAAAAAAGATTGAGAAATACTATCTTTTTTAGGATTTTGTACTAAAATAATTAATATAAGAAATATACACATTATAATAATAAAAAAACCAAATACAGTAACTAAAGACATATTATTTTTTATTTCTTACTTTTACCTTAATCTTCACTGCAAGAAGATATTTTATTGAATATTTTTATTGTTAAATATCTTGTAACTTGATCTATTGCGGGTTCGTTTAAAAATATATTATCTTCATAATTTTTATATAAAAAGTATTCTGACGAAGAAAAACATTTTTTCCAGTTTTTTTTAGGTTCTAATTTATCTTTATAATATATTCTCATTATTAATTTAAATTTTTGTATTGGAGTATCTCCTACATAAGTCATTATATAATCTAAAAAAACTCCTTTTATAACAATATCTCCATTTTCAGGAACCATTTTTAAAGAACTATATTTTTCCACACATTCTTCAAGATTTTTCTTAATATCAAAAGCAAAAGATTTATCAAGAAATCTAATTTTTTCTGTAAATTCTCCAATTTCTATTGTTTTTTTTTTACTAAAAAACGGAATAAAAGATGAATTAAAAGAAAAAAACATAAAAGTAAAAACAAAAAAAATATTTTTATAATCCATACTGCTTAATTTTTCTATATAATGTTCTTTCCGAAATTCCAAGTTCTTTAGCTGCTTTGCTTCTTTTTCCATTATTTTTTTTCAAAGCTTTTTGAATAAATTCTTTTTCTTTTCTTCGCAAAGAAAAAGAAGGTATTTCTTCTTTTGGGGAATTTTTTTCAATTTCTTCATAATTGAAACTATGATTACAAGATGTATTTATATTTTTATTACTAGATATTTTAGAAAAATGTTCAAGTTGAAAAAAACTATCTTTAGAAGCTTGATTAATGATATGACCAAATAATTTTTTTATAATATCTTGATTTTCTTCCAAAAATTTATCATTGTTTGGATTATTTTTTATTAATTGAAAAGTTATATTTTTTAAATCATTTAAACTTTTTTTCATATCAAATAATATTTTGTATATAAAGTCTCTTTCTTTAGAATAGTTATGAGTAAAATTATCATTAAAGTTATTAAAATAAGGAAGATGAACCGAAGGAATATTATCCGGAATATATTCTTTTAATTTTTCTACAGAAATTTCTCTTTCTTTTTCTACTACAGAAATCTGTTCTATTATATTTTTTAACTGTCTTATGTTTCCTGGCCAAGAATAATTTTCCATATATTTCAAAGATTCTTCAGTTAATTTTATTGGAGGCATGTTATATTTTTCAGCAAAACCGTTAGAAAATTTTTTAAATAAAAGTTTAATGTCATTTTTACGGGATCGTAAAGGAGGTACATTTATTTGTACTGTATTTAATCGATAATATAAATCTTCTCTAAACTTTCCTTTTTGTATAGACTCTATCATATTCAAATTAGTAGCTGCAACTATTCTTATATTCGTTTTTTGGATTTTTGAAGATCCGACTTTAATAAATTCTCCAGATTCTAAGATTCGAAGAAGACGCACTTGGGTAGTTAAAGGTAACTCTCCAACTTCATCTAGAAAAATTGTCCCTCCATTTGCTCCTTCAAAATATCCTTTTCTCATGTTTGTAGCCCCTGTAAAAGATCCTTTTTCGTGCCCAAAAAGTTCACTATCAATAGTTCCTTCAGGAATAGCTCCACAATTAACAGCAATATATGAATTATGTTTTCTGCAAGAAAATTGATGTATTATTTTTGGTATAAATTCTTTTCCTACACCACTCTCTCCAAGAACTAATACTGAAATATCAGTAGGAGCTACTTGTACCGCTTTTTCTATAGCTTGATGCAAAGGATAATCATATCCTATTATTCCAAATTTATGTTTTATATTTTGGATAGACTCCATATTAGAATTAGAGTTTTGTTGATATTTATTATTTTTAATTTTTATAGTTAAAAATTAATCAATTTTACCTATTAAAGTTGCAGATGTATTATCCAATATTTTTACATTTATATTATCGCCTATTGATACAAAATTTTTTTTTGGAAAAATTACAACTATATTTTGAGTATTCCTTCCGTATAAGTTTTTACAATTTTTTTTAGAAATTCCTTCTACTAATATTTTTTGTGTTTCCCCAATAAATTTCTTCATACGGTATAATGAATGTTTTCTTTGCAAATCTATAATTTCTTTTAATCTTTTTTTCTTTATACTTATTGGAACATCGTCTCTAAATTTTCTGTAAGATAATGTTCCTGGTCTTGGAGAATAATAAAACATGTAACCGTAATTATATTTAATTTTGTTCATTAAACTAATAGTATCCTTATGATCTTCTTCATCTTCTCCACAAAATCCAGTCATAATATCATGAGATATTGAACATTCAGGAATAATACTCCTAATTTTTTCTATTAAATTAATATATTCTTCTCGTGTATATTTTCTATTCATTAATTTAAGTATTTTATTACTTCCAGATTGAACTGGTAAATGTATATGCTTACATATATTAGGGTATTTAGATATAACTCTAATAACGTTTTCAGACATATCATGTGGATTAGACGTAGAAAATCGTATTCTCATTAAAGGAATTTCTTCAGCTAACAAGTTCAAAAGATCAGAAAATTTTATAAATCTATTTTTAGAATCTCCTATTTTCCATTCATAGGAATCAACATTTTGCCCTAGCAAAGTAACTTCTTTATATCCAATTTTATATAAACGTTTACATTCTTTTATTATAATATTAGGATCACTACTTATTTCTCTTCCTCTAGTAAATGGAACTATACAAAATGTACACATATTGTTACACCCTCTTGTTATACTTAAAAATGTTGTTACTTTTTTATTATTAGAAAATGGTATAATATCACTATATGTTTCTTTTCTTCTTGGAAAAGGTATAGATTTTATTCCATTTGAGATAGATTGAATAATATTAGGTATTTCTTTATAATGATCTGGTTCAACAAAGAAATCTGCTCTTTTTTCTTTTAAAAAAAGTTCTTTTAGTTGTTTAGAGAAACAACCTGTAATTCCAAATAAAACTTTCTTTTTTTTCTTTAAAAATCTTAGCTGTTCTAATTTTTTAGTTAAACTTAACTCTGCTTTTTCTCTTATAGAACAAGCATTTAACAATAGTATATCTGCTGTTTCAATTTTTTCTGAAATAACAAATCCATGTGTCAATAAAATAGAAGTAATTATTTCACTATCCGAAATGTTCATTTGACATCCGTAATTTTCTATATGAAAAATTTTGTATAAATTGTTTTTATTATTTGTCATGACATTTTTTTTATTGTCACTGTAACTTTTAAACATAAATAGTGTTTACAAATGAAGATTTTTTCTAGCTAAAATTAGCATATTTTTTCTTCCTGTTGATTTTTCTTTTACATTAGATAATTTTACTACAGAAATCCATTTTTTGTCAAAAAAAGTTTCAACCATTTTAATAACTAAATTCATAGTAGGTAATCCTACATCATTTGTAAAATTTGTTCCTATTCCAAAAAAAGGAATTATTTTTTTTTTACAAAAAGAAGAAATATATGCTACTTTTTTTGGGGTAAGGTTATCTGAAAACACAATTATTTTTTCTAATGGATTTATTCCTAATTTTTTATAATGTTTGATTGTTTTTTTAATAAAAACGATTGGATCTCCACTATCATGTCTAATTCCTTTAAAAAAATTAGATAATTTTTTATTAAAATTTTTAAAAAAAATTGAAGATGTATATGTATCAGATAAGATAATACCTAATTTTCCTTTATAAATATTTAACCAATTTTCCATTGCAGTACGATCTGCTATATTTAATCCATATTTAGCTGCATGAAACATTATCCATTCATGTCCTTGAGTTCCTATTGGGTTTATTGAAAAAATATGAGAAAAGTGGACATTACTAGTTCCTATGAAAAAAGGTAATTTTTCTTCTGTTAAAACTTTTAATACTAAGTTTTGAACTTTATATGAAAATCTTCTTCTAGTTCCATATTCTCCTATTTTAACTTCTAATTTTTTATAGAATATTAGTTTTTCTTTTGTAGAAGATATTATTATATCTTCTGGTATACATTTTGCTCCTATTAATTTGTAATATAACTCTGATATAATAGCCATTAAAGGAACTTCCCACAATATAGTCCTATACCATAGTCCTTCTATTCTTATTTTTATGTTTTCTCCTGTTTGAGAAACAGAAACTTCTTTTGGATTATATTGATATTCTTTTAAAAAATTTAGATATGAAGAATCTAAATAAGGACAACTTTTTTCAAGAAATATTTTCTCTTTATCTGATAGCTTTAAATCAGACATTATATTTATAGTTTCTTTCATAATATTTGCAAAATTCTTTGGAAAAAAATGTTTTCCACGATTAATTAATTCATATCTAGCTTTTACTGAAGGAAATAATTTTATTACAGCATTTTGCATTGTAAATTTATAAAAATCATTATCTAAAATAGAAGAAATAACATAAAAATTACTCATGTTTATCAAACATTCTTAAAACTTAAAAACACATTTAATACAAAATTAATATTATTAAAATGTTTTTTTATAAACCATAAAAAAATTAGAGTTTCTATTTTTTAATACTTAATTTTCAAACTTAATTAATTAAAAAAACATAATTTATTTGTTGAAATTTATTTAATTATAACTAACCAACTGAAACTATATAACTAATTAATTATATTAAAATATTAAACATTATAAAAATTAGAAAAAATATTTATCTAAATTTGCTTTATAAAACTTATTTATTATATGGACAATATGGACAATACGAAATTATACGTAGGAAATTTATCATACGATATGACAGAACAAGAATTAAAAGAACACTTTGAATCTATAGGAGAAGTTACTCATGCTAAAATAATATTTGATGATTCTTCATCAAATAAAAGGAGTAAGGGTTTTGGTTTTATAGAAATGTCTAATGAAGAAAATGCTAAAAAAGCTATAGAAAAATTAAATGGAACAGAATTTATGGGAAGGAACATTATAGTTTCTGCAGCTAGACCAAGAACGAAAAGAGATTATTAATTTTTTTAAATTTTAGTTTTTTTTTAAGTCTTGATTTATCCATTAAAATGGAATGCGCTTACATCTGTTTTTTTAGATTCAAAAAATAATTTAATAATATTACAATTAGATTAAATATTGAAATAACAACGATATTTATGATCATAAAATAAATGTAGTAAATTATATATGAAAAAATTAAATGGAACAGGTGTAGCGTTGGTTACTCCTTTTAAAAAGGATAAAAGCATTGATTTTAATGGACTTGATAAACTTATAAAATATGTAACAAAAAATGGAGTAGATTATCTAGTTTTATTAGGAACTACAGCTGAAACAGCTACTCTGAAAGAAGAAGAAAAAAAAAATGTGATTGAGTATATTCAAAGTATAAATAATAAAAAATTACCATTAATATTAGGAATAGGGGGAAATAATACGAAAGATATTATAGAAAAAATAAATAGTATAAAAAATTTATCTGATTTTTATGCTATTCTTTCTGTTTCCCCATATTACAATAGACCATCACAAGATGGTGTTTATGAACATTTTAAATCTATTATAAGTAATATAGATGCTAATATGATTATTTATAATGTTCCTAAAAGAACAGGTTCTAATATAATGCCTGATACTGTTTTACGTTTAGCAAATGATTTTTCAAAAATAATTGGAATTAAGGAAGCCTCTGGGAATTTATTACAATCTTATAGAATTATTGAAAATAAACCAAAAAATTTTAGTGTAATATCTGGTGACGACTTTATTGCACTTCCTGTAATACTAGGAGGAGGAAATGGGGTAATATCTGTCATAGCTCAAGGATTTCCAAAAAAAATATCGAAAATGGTTTCTTTAGCAATAGAAAATAAAACAAAAGAAGCATTTTCAATATTTTATGAAATTGTTAAAATAATAGACCTTATTTATAAAGAAGGAAATCCTACAGGGATAAAAACTTTTTTAAGTTTAATTAAAATATGTGATCCATATGTAAGGCTACCTTTAGTAACAGCTACATATTCATTAAGACAAAAAATGAAAGATTTATTAGAAAAAATAAATGATAATAATTAATTTAATTATGTTTAGTGATACAATACAATTAGGATTAATAAAACAATTAAATAGAGAATTAGAATCTTCTTTATTATATTTATCTATGGCTTCTTGGGTTGAAAAAATTGGATTTGAAGGAATATGTGAATTTTTATATGATCATTCAAATGAAGAAAGAAATCACATGTTTAAATTAATCAGATATATTAATAAGAGAAATGGAAATTTTTATATTTCAATAAATAATAAGAGTTTAGAAACTTCATATAGTTCTTTAAAAGATTTGTTTCAAAAATTATTTCAACATGAAAAAGATATTTCTGAAGAAATAAATTTTTTAGTAGAATTATCCTCAAGAGAAAAAGATTATTTTACATATAATTTTTTGCAATGGTTTATTGAAGAGCAAATTGAAGAGGAAGCATTAATTAAAATGATTTTGAATAAAATAGAATTAATAGGAGAAGATAAAAGTGGATTATACATATTTAATAAAGATATCAAAAAATATCATAAAAAGAATTGATAAAATTATATTAATAATATTTTTTATCTTTTTTAATGGATGTTTTTTTTTAAATAAAAGGAATTCTATTCTTTCATCATATGATGAAAAAAAGATTAATTTACATGAAATATATCTTTTTAAGAATAGTAAAAATTGTTATTTTATAAAACCTGATTTAAATGAAAAAAAAGTTTTTTTTACAATTGAAAAGTTAATTGAATTAATTAAAAAAGATCCTGATGGTTCAAAAGTAAAAGAAGTTTGTAGATTATTAAGTAATTTATTTCTAAAGATAGAAAATAAAAATTATCGCATAGCTGAATCATATTTTCTAATGCATAGATATAAAACTGCATTAGATTATCTGAAAAATTTCATTGAAAATTCTCCAAATAGTCATTTGAAAGAAAAAGTTTTATACAATATTTGTATTTCTCAATATGAGCTTTGTATGAAAAAACCTTTTTTAAAATCTTATGAAAAATATATGGAATATTTTTCTAATTCTTTTAATGCAAAAAAATTAAAAATTTTATATAAAATTTTAGTTAAATGAATTTCTTAAAAAATATAAGTAAAGCACCAATTAATACAGAAACTATTAACCGTATTGAATTAGAAAAAAAATCTAGGAAAAATATATACGAAACTATATGTATCTTAGAAAAGATAAGTCAAAAGATAAGTCAAAGAATAAAAGAAAACATGGATAAAAAACTAGAAGAATTTAGTTTTGTAAATAAAAATAACTTAGAAGAAATATTTGAAAATAAAGAACAAATAGAATTATCAAAAATTTACGAAAAATTACCTAAAGCAACTTCTATTTCTATTCAATATTTATTAGATGGGAAAATAAAATTATAGTTTTATTTTACTTTTATAATCTTTCATAAATTTATCCAAACCTATTTTTGTCATAGGATGATTAAATAGGGATAATATTACTCCAACAGGAGATGTAACTGCATCTACTCCTATTTTAGAGCATTCTATAATATGTAAAGGTGTCCGTATGGAAGCAGCTAATATTTTCGTTTTAAAACGGTAATTATCATATATATTTTTTATTTCTTTAATAAGATTCAATCCATTGTAGGATATATCATCCAATCTTCCAACAAATGGAGATACATATTTTGCTCCAACTTTTGCTGCTAAAATAGCTTGTGTAACAGAGAAAACAAGTGTACAATTAGTATCGATGTTCTTTTTTGAAAAGAAATGAATTGCTTTAATTCCTTCTTTTGTCATTGGAACTTTTACTACAATTTTAGAGTTTAGTAAAGAAAGTTTTTCTCCTTCTTCTATTATTTTCTGATAACTATCCCCAATTACTTCTGCACTGATATCTTCACCTTCTTCCAAAATATTACATATAGAAATATAATGATTCATTATTTCATTTTCAGTAAATAGAGATTCTTTAGAAATTAAAGATGGATTAGTAGTAACTCCATCAAGAATTCCTAGTTTTTTAACTTCTTTTATTTCATTTAAATTAGCTGTATCCAAAAAAAATTTCATAAAAAATAAATTTATTTACTAATTTATGTTATTTTTAAATATATTACATAATATTTCATATTAAATATTGTATACTTGTCTTATATTTTAAGAAAAAATTCGTAATTTTATAAAAATATATTATTTATGCATTTTGATGTTATTATTTTGGGAAGTGGACCCGGAGGTTATGTAGCATCTATACGTGCAGCTCAACTTGGAATGAAAGTTGCTATTATAGAAAAAGAAGACGTTGGTGGAATTTGTTTAAACTGGGGATGTATTCCTACAAAATCTATTTTAAATAGTGCAAAAATATTACATTTAATAAGAAAAAATCAAAAATTATTTGGAATACAAAATGAAAATATAGAAATTAACTTCTCTGAAGTTATTTCTAAAAGCAGAAAAACAGTAGAAAAAATGAAAGAAGGAATTTTTTTTCTTCTAAAAAAAAATGGAGTTCATTTTGTTCATGGAAATGCTATATTGAAAAATAAAAAAAAAATTGATGTTTTTAATAAAAAAAATAAAAATATAGGTAAATTTTCTGCTTCACACATTATTATTTCTACCGGGTCTAAGCCAAAAGATGTAGAAGAAAAAAAAAAATTATCTAATAAAATCATTTCTTACAAAGAAGCCTTATCTTTATTATCGTTGCCAAAAAAGATTACAATTATAGGTTCTGGTGCTATAGGTCTAGAGTTTGCTTATTTTTATCGCTCTATGGGATCAAAAGTTGATATTATAGAAATTTGTGAAAAACTTTTTCCAAATGCAGATGATGAAATATCCGATTATATAAAACTATCTTTTGAAAAAATGGGAATTAAAGTTTATACATCTTCTTATGTGAATAGAATAACTAACTCATCTAACAATTCTGTTATTATTGATATTAAAACCCATGAAAAAAATGTTATATTAAATTCTAACATTATTTTGTATGCTATTGGAGTTGTTCCAAATACTAAATCCATAGGAATAGAAGAAATAGGGATTCAAACTGATAATAATTTTATAATAGTTGATGAAAATTACCGAACAAATATAGATGGATACTATGCTATAGGAGACGTAATTCCAACTCCATCATTAGCCCATGTAGCTTCACATGAAGGAATAAGTTGCATTGAAAATATAAAGGGAATAAATCATCAAAAAATAGATTATAATAATATACCAACGTGTGTTTATTCATTACCAGAAATTGCATCAGTTGGCTATACTGAAAAAGAATTAAATAAAAAAGGATTTAAATTTAAAATAGGAAAATTCCCTTTTAGTTCTCTTGGAAGAGCAATTTCAGATGAAAATACTGAAGGGTTTGTTAAAGTTCTTTTTGATGAAAAATATGATGAATGGTTAGGTTGCCATATGATAGGTCATAATGTAACAGATCTTATTTCAGAAGTTGTAGTGGCAAGGAAATTGGAGTCTACAAGTTATGAAATATTGAATAGTATCCATCCACATCCCTCACTAAGTGAATCTATTTTAGAGTCTATAGCTAACGCTTATGGAAAAGCTATCCATTTATGAAAAATCCATTCCAGAAAACCCAAATTTAAAATTTGGTTCTGTATAATCAATTAATTCTGTATTTACCATATTATCGTATTTTCTTTATTTATTATTTCATTGATGTAAAATTTAAATTATGATACATATAGTATTATTTGGTCCACCAGGATGTGGGAAAGGAACTCAAGCTAAAATTTTAGAAAAAAAATTCGAATTTGTTCACTTATCTACTGGAATAATTTTTAGAAATCATATAAAAAATAAAACTAATTTAGGTGAATTATCTAGTTACTATCTTAGTAAAGGAATTCTTGTTCCTGATGAAATTACTACAAATATGTTGGAAATAGAAGTAAAAAAATATGTTAACGCTAAAGGAATTATTTATGATGGATATCCTAGAACTAGGAAACAGATCAATTTTTTAGAAAAATTATTAGAAAAATATCATTTAGGAGTTATAAATAAAATTTTTTATTTTTATATTAAAAAAGAACTAATTATAAATAGATTATTAAAAAGAGGTAAAACAAGCAATCGTAATGATGATATTGATATATTCACAATTCAAAGAAGAATAAAAGAATATGAAGAAGAAACATTATTAATTTGGAATGAAACTAAATGGAAAAACAATATAGTAAAGTTAGATGCATCTTTATCTAGAGATAAAATCTTTTTTTTTATAAAAGAGAAAATAAAAGAAATTTATTAAGAAAAATTAAAATTAAGATGAAAGAAAGTTTTATTGATTCAATAAAAATTTTCTGTAAAAGTGGAGATGGTGGTTCTGGAGCAATTCATTTTCATAGAGAAAGAAATATTATAAGAGGTGGTCCTGATGGAGGATCAGGAGGAAAAGGAGGAAACATAATAATTTGTGGAAATTCTCATATTCATACTTTTTTTCATCTAAAATATAACAAACATTGGATTGCAAAATCTGGATTACCAGGAAGAGGGAATAATATAACCGGAGCTAATGGAAAAGATTTATTTATACAAGTTCCAATAGGGACTGTTATTAAGGATGAAAATAAAAAAGTAATAACAGAAATAATTAAAAACAATCAAAAAAAAATCCTATTTTATGGAGGAATGGGGGGAAAAGGAAATTTTTTCTTTAAAAATTCTTTAGTAAAATCTAGACGTTACGCTCATCCTGGTATTAAAACAAAAGGGTGTTGGATTTCTTTAGAATTAAAAATTTTAGCAGACATAGGGATAATAGGGTTTCCTAATACAGGAAAATCAAGTTTATTATCTTCTATTACTAAAGCAAAGCCTAAAATAGGTAATTTTTCATTTACTACTAAAAAACCTAATTTGGGTGTTATAAAACACAATTTTGATTCATTTTTAATTGCAGATATTCCTGGTATTGTAGAAATGGCGTCTTGTGGAAAAGGATTAGGATATCGATTTTTAAGACATATTGAACGAAATTCAGCTTTATTAATATTAATTTCTTCAGAAACAAAATATAAAAAAAGAGAATATAATATTTTATTAAATGAATTAAAAAAATTTAACCCTGAATTGTTATCTAAAAAAAGATTGTTAGCTATTTCTAAATCGGACTTAATTATCAATAATAAAGAAAAAAGAAAAATAGAAAAAATATTTTCTGATATAAATGAAAATATTACATTTATTTCTTCTTTTACAGGAGAAGGGTTAGATTTTATTAAAGAGAAAATCTATAAAATTTTAGAAAAAAAATTAAGAATGCAGTAATTTTTTTACAACGTCTTCTTTACCTATAGTCAAAATAGATTTTGTATTTTCTATATTGAAAATATATTCTAAAAATATTTTTTCACAGAAAGTTCTTAAACCTCTAGCACCTAAACCTAACTTTAATGTTTCTTCTACAATTATATCTAATGCTTCATCTGTTATGTTAACAGATATATTATCCATATTAAATAGTTTTTGATATTGTTTAATTAAAGCATTTTTAGGTTTTATTAAAATTTTTTTTAATGCATTTTTATCTAATGGATTTAAATGAGTTATAATAGGAAATCTTCCTATAAGTTCTGGAATTAATCCAAACTTTATCAAATCTTCAGCTATAATATTATTATTTTTTTTTGTTTTATTTTTATTCGAAATATATCCTATTGAATTTTGATTTGTTCTATTCAAAATTATTTGATCTATTCCATCAAAAGATCCTCCTGCTATAAATAAAATATTTTCAGTATTTATTTGTATCATTTTTTGTTCTGGATGTTTTCTACCACCTTGAGGTGGAACATTTATAATTGAACCTTCTAATATTTTAAGTAAAGCTTGTTGAACACCTTCCCCAGAAACATCTCTAGTTATAGAAGGATTATTACTCTTTTTAGAAATTTTATCTATTTCATCTATAAAAATAATTCCTTTTTCTGCAGAACGTATATCATAATTAACAGATTGTAATAATCTTGTTAAAATAGACTCTACATCTTCTCCAACATACCCAGCTTCAGTCAAAGTTGTTGCATCAGCTATAGAAAAAGGAACATTCAATAGTTTTGAAATACTTTTTGCTAATAATGTTTTTCCTGTCCCTGTATTCCCTATCAATAATACATTTGATTTTTCTATTTCAATTTCTTTTTCATTCTTTTTGCTAGAAGAATAGAATAATATTCTTTTGTAATGATTATAAACAGCAACAGAAATAATTTTTTTTGCTTCATTTTGTCCTATAACATATTCATCTAAAAAACATTTTATTTCCTTAGGTTTTTTAATTTGTATAGGATTTATTTCTTCTTTTTTTTTAGTATTATTACTATGTATAATAGAATAAGTTTTATCTATACAAAAATTACAAATGTGACTGTTATTAATACCAGATACAAAAAATATTATTTCATTTTTTTTCCTTCCACAGAAATTACACATTAATATATTTTCCATAAACTACTAAACTTATTTCTGGGTTTTTTTTATTTCTATCAAATAAAGGAGCAAGCTTACCTACATCACATCGCTCAACCTAATTACCTTTACTGTGTTCCCACCCTGGAGGATTTATAGGGAGCTGATTGTGTAGAACTTGCTCCTTAAGTTGGCAAATATAAAAAAAAAATCATAAATTCTTCTTTTTTCTTTATTCTGCATGAAAAAAATTTTTTTAATTTTCATTTTACCTTTTTTTTAATATTATTTATTGTAATGGAAGTAAAATACATTTTTGTTACAGGTGGAGTAACTTCATCTTTAGGAAAAGGGATTATATCTGCTTCTTTAGGAATGTTATTAAAATCTAGAGGATATAAAGTGTCAATACAGAAATTAGATCCTTATTTTAATATAGATCCTGGGACATTGAATCCTTATGAACATGGAGAATGTTTTGTAACTAAAGATGGTGCTGAAACAGATTTGGATCTTGGACATTACGAAAGGTTTTTAAATCAATCCACTACGAAAGAAAATAACGTTACATCAGGTATGATATATAAAACTGTTATAGATAATGAAAGAAAAGGAAATTATTTAGGAAAAACTGTGCAAGTTATTCCTCATATTACCAATGAAATTAAAAGAAGAATTAAAATAATTGGAGATAGTAAAAATTATGACATTATTATTATTGAAATAGGAGGTACTGTTGGGGATATTGAAAGCCTTCCATATATTGAATCTGTTCGTCAATTAAGATTAGAGTTAGGAAAATTTAATGGGTTGGTAATTCATTTAACTTTGCTTCCATATATTACAGTAACTGGAGAAATAAAAACAAAACCTACACAGCATTCTGTACGAAATTTAATGGAAAATGGGATACAAGCAGATATTATTATTTGTAGGACAGAGAAGCATATTTCCAAAGAAATTAAAAATAAAATAGCATTGTTTTGTAATGTAAAACCAGAATATGTTATAGAATCAATTGATACTAAAGTAATATATGATATTCCATGTTTATTACATATTCAAAATTTTGATAAAGTTATACTCAATCACTTAAACTTATCTACTGTTAAATCCCCAAACTTAAAAAAATGGAAAAATTTTATAAGAAAATATAAAAATCCAAAATATGAAATCAAAATAGCGTTAGTAGGAAAATATATAGACTTACATGATTCTTATAAATCAATTATAGAAGCATTGATTCATGCTGCAACTGAAAATAAAATATATGTTAATATAAAATGGATTTGTTCTATGATGATTAAAGAAAAAAATATAAGAAAATATTTTGAAGATGTTTCAGGTATTTTAGTTGCTCCAGGATTTGGAAATAGAGGAATAGAAGGAAAAATTCTCGCTGCAAAATATGCAAGAGAAAATAAAATTCCATTTTTTGGAATATGTTTAGGAATGCAAATAGCTGCTATAGAATTTGCTAGAAATGTTTTAGGATTAAAAAATGCAGGAAGTTATGAAAATAATCCAAATATATCTCATCCTGTTATAAATTTAATAAAAGAACAGAAAAATTTTTCCTATAAAGGAGGAACTATGCGTTTAGGAAATTGGAGATGTACTCTTGTAGAAGGATCTAAAATATTTTCTATTTATGGAAATAAAAAAGAGATTGTAGAAAGACATAGACATAGATATGAATTTAATAATGATTACTTAAAGTATTTTTCTGAAGCAGGCATGAAAGCTGTAGGAATTAATCCAGATACAGGACTAGTAGAAGCTATAGAATTAGAAGGACACATATTTTTTTTAGGGGTTCAATACCATCCTGAATATAAAAGTAGAATAACTAACCCACATCCTTTATTTACTCATTTTGTTAAAATATCTAAAGATAATAATTTTTTAGAAATTCAGAATTCTTCTTATGTATAATAAAAATGTAGATCAAAGTTCTATAATTGGACTGTTACTTATATTATTTGTAATAACATTTTTTACATATTTTTTTGACAATGAACATAAAGAAAATGATTTTTTAAAAGAAAAATTACAAGATAAAAATTTTTCTTTAACAGAAAAAAATCAAATAAAAAATAATGAAGATTATACTTTTTTAGAAAATAAAGCTTTAAAAATAAAAATATCTAATAAAGGAGGAGAAATAAATGATGTTTTTTTAAAAAGATATAAAGCATATAATCCTACTTTTTCGAATCATTCTAAAAACCTTCATTTAATAAATAATTCTAGTTTAAGTTATGAAATATTATTTCCTAACAAAAAAGGATTTTATAATATTCATTCAACAAATTTAATTTTTAGACCTTTTATTTTTTCAAATAAAGAAAAAAAAATTCTTGTAATGAAAGCAGAAAATCCTAATGTAAAAAATCAGGATTTTTTAGAATATATTTATATTTTAGGAAATAAAAATCAATATCATATTGATTTTTTTATACGAACAAAAAATTTTCCCTTAAAAAGGGGTCTTCCTTTTAAATTAGAACAAAAAATTTTTTCTTTTGAAAAAGATAGAAATTGGGAAAATTCTTATACTAGGAGTTATTATTCTATTTATAATAATTCTACAATTTCATTTGTAAAAAGCTTTTCTGAAAAAAATACGGAAGAAAAAAGAATATCTAATTTGAATTGGATAGCTCATAAACAACAATTTTTTACTTCCATATTTATTCCAAAAAAGCCTTTAAAAGATATTTTCGTTTTTTCTGAAAATTTTATTCATGGTAAATGTTTGAAAAAAATAGGATGGAAAACATTTATAAATATAGATAAAGATAAAAAGAAAGATGAGAATTTTAGTTTCTCTTTTAGATTTTATTTTGGTCCTTTAGATTTTAACTTATTAAAAGAATATAAAAATAATTATGAAAATATCATTCCATTTGGATGGGGGTTTTTGAAATGGATTAATAAATATTTTTTTCTAGTAATTTTCCAGTTTTTGGAAAAAACAAATTTGAATTATGGTATTATAATTATTTTAATGACAATAGTTGTTAAGCTTATATTATCTCCAATTACTTATAGACAATATAAACTTAGTGCTATAATGAAATTAATTCATCCAGAAATAGAAGAATTAAACAAAAAATACAAGAATGAAGATACATTGAAAAAACAAAGAGCTATAATGGAATTATATCAAAAAGTAGGAATAAATCCAATGTCTGGATGTATATCTACATTGTTTCAAATTCCTATATTTTACTCTTTATTTAAATTTTTTCCTACCATAATAAATTTAAGAGGTAAATCTTTTTTATGGGTAGATGATCTTACTTCATATGATTCTATATTAGAACTTCCTTTTTCTATTCCATTTTATGGAAGCCATGTTAGTTTGTTAACTTTATTATATTCATTAGCGCTTTTAGCTTATACAAAATTAAGTAATGATAGAAGAAAAAATAATATACAACAAAATGATAATGAAAATGTTATTCCGGATATGAATTTTATATTATATTTAATGCCTATCATTATGTTACTGTTTATAAATAGTTATGCATCTGCTCTTTCTTTATATTATTTTATATCCAATATTATTAATATTGGACTTATGTTTTTTATTAAGAAAATTATGTTAAATGATGAAAAAATCCTTATAAAAATTAGGAAAAAAAATAGAAAACATATTAGTTGGAAAAAATTAATTAAGCAATTACTTGATAAAAATAAAAATAATATTACCGGATAATTTGTATTTCTTTATTAAAAAAGGAATATAGTTTACTATTATGTTCAATAACTAAAAAACCTTTATCTGTTATAGATCTAATAATTCCTTTGAATATTTTTTTTCTTTTTTGAAAATAAAAAAGAGAATTTACGTCTTTTAAATATAAATGATGTATATAATATTCCCTTATAATTTTTTCTCCTATTTTTGTATATAAAAAATATTCTTTTTGTATAGATGATACTATTTTATAAAGTAAGTAATCTAATTGAAAATTTATTTGAAAAATTTTTTTTAGAGAACTGGCATTCCATTTTTCGTCAAACTTTGTTTGATTAACATTTAATCCTATTCCTATAATAAAATAATAAATCTTATTTAAAAAAATATTATTTTCTATTAAAATACCTCCTATTTTTTTATTATTTAATATAATATCATTAGGCCATTTAATAGAGAATAAACCATCATAATAGTGTTGGTAATGATTACATAATATTTTGTGTATAGCATTGCTAGTAATAAGATTTATAATGTATTTTTTTTCTATGGAAATTGGAGAAATAGGTGTTAATATAATACTGAAAGTTAAGTTTTTATATTTTTCTGTATACCATATATTATTTTCAGTTCCATTTCCATTAGTTTGATTGATTGTCCAAATAATAGTCCAGTTTTTTTTTCTAATAGAAAAATATTTTTTTGCATATTGATTGGTAGAATCAACTTTTTTTAATAAAATTAGATGTATAGGCCAAATTAATTTTTTCAAATTATAAATTGTTTGTTTTAAATTGAAATTTGATATATATAAATAAAATGTAAAATTTTATCATTATATCTAACCAAATTAAAAAAAATTAAAATAACTTTAATATTTTGTTATTAAATATAATTATAGAAGGAATTCAGATTGTTAAAGGAGAAAATTTATCTGTAATAGATCTACAAAAAAAAGGAAACTTTATTTGTGATTATTTTATAATCTGTAATGGTGATTCAAAAAATCAAGTTTATGCTATATATCAATCTATAGAAAAATTTACAATCGAAAGATTAAATGAGAAACCTTGGCATACAGAAGGTTCAAGAAATAGTGAATGGATTTTAGTGGATTATATTTCTATTGTTGTTCATGTATTTCAAACAAAGAAAAGATATTATTATGATATAGAAAGTCTTTGGAAATAGATTTGATCAAAAAATTTTGATTTTATATAAAAAATAATGAAGACCCTCTCATATGATAAATAAAAAAATAAAAAGTAAGAATAGTTTTTTTTGGATATATGCGGTTATATTTGCTATATTTTTAGGAATATTTTTTTTTAAATCTTCTTTTTCTACTCCTAAAAAAATAGATCAGGATACTTTTTTTGATATTTTATCAAAAGGTGAAGTCCAAAAGATTTTGGTAAAACATAAGGAAACAGTCCTTGTTTATTTAAAAAAAGATGCTTTTCTCGAAGGATCAAATACATATCGTGATTTCAGTAACGAAAATGAAAGAAAGTTTTTTACAACATATCCATTACAATACGAATTTGAAATAGGAGATTTACAATTTTTTCAAAAAAAGTTTGAAGAATATAAAAATAAATATAATATAGTTGCTACTATAGATTTTAAAAATCAGCAAGAATACACTATAACTAAATTCTTTTTTGATTATGGAGTCTTTTTCATTCTTTTAATTTTTTTTTGGATTTTTATTTTCAGAAGGATAGGAGCAACAGGTGGAGGGGCTGGAGGACAAATATTTAATATTGGAAAATCTAAAGCAAAATTATTTGATGAAAATGATGATGTGAAAATTACATTTAAAGATGTCGCAGGGTTAGATGGAGCAAAAGAGGAGGTTCAAGAAATCGTTGACTTTTTAAAAAGTCCTCAAAAATATACTAAATTAGGAGGAAAAATTCCAAAAGGAGCTTTATTAATAGGTCCACCAGGAACAGGAAAAACATTATTAGCAAAAGCTGTAGCTGGGGAAGCTAAAGTTCCATTTTTTTCTTTATCAGGATCTGATTTTGTAGAAATGTTTGTGGGAGTTGGAGCGTCTAGAGTTAGGGATTTATTTGAAAAAGCTAAGGAAAAATCTCCATGTATAATTTTTATTGATGAAATAGATGCTATAGGAAGAGCTAGAGGAAAGAGTAGTATAGCAGGATCTAATGATGAAAGAGAGAATACTTTAAATCAGTTATTAACAGAAATGGATGGGTTTGGAACAAATACTAATGTTATTGTATTAGCAGCTACTAATAGATCTGATATTTTAGATCAGGCATTACTTCGTCCTGGACGCTTTGATCGTACAATAATAGTAGATACTCCTGAATTAAATGAAAGAAAAGAAATATTTTGTGTTCATCTAAAAAGATTAGTATTATCTAATAATGTAGATATAGATTTTTTAGCTAGGCAAACTCCTGGATTTAGTGGAGCTGATATAGCAAATGTTTGTAATGAATCAGCTCTTATTGCCGCAAGAAAAAATAGATCAGAGATAATAAGTCAAGATTTTTTAGACGCTATAGATCGTATTATAGGAGGACTGGAGAAAAAAAATAAAATTATAAAACCAAATGAGAAAAAAAGAATAGCTTATCATGAAGCAGGTCACGCAACTATAAGTTGGTTATTAGAACATGCAGCTCCATTAGTCAAAGTTACCATAGTACCAAGAGGTAGAACTTTAGGGTCTGCATGGTATCTTCCAGAAGAAAGGCAATTAACAACTCCTGAACAAATGAAAGATGAAATATGTACATTATTAGCAGGTAGATCTGCTGAAGAAATTATTTTTAGTAGTATCTCTACTGGAGCTTTAAATGATTTAGAAAGAGTAACTAAACAAGCTCAATCAATGGTAGTTATTTTTGGACTAAATGATAAAATAGGAAATATATCTTATTATGACTCTACAGGTCAAAATGAATTTAGTTTTTCTAAACCTTATAGTGAAAAAACAGCTCAAATTATAGATGAAGAAATATCGAAAATTATAACAGAACAATATCAAAGAGCAAAAAAAATATTGAAAAATAACGAGAAAAAATTATCTATGCTTGCTAACCAACTATTAGAAAAAGAAGTTCTTTTTAGAGAAGATTTGAAAAAAATATTTGGAGAAAGACCTTACCCAGATGAAATTGGTGATATGTTAAGTACTGTTAATAGTAATCCTTGAGAAAAAAATAAAAAAATACAAATAAGGAATGAATAAATATTTTAATTCAAACTTCATAATAAGGTGTATCACTGGTTTTCTTTACGTTATTATAATATTATTTTCTATTGAAAAAGGAGGAAAATTTTTTAGAATAGTTATGATGTTATTGTCTTTTATTTGTTTATTTGAATATTTGATGATTTGTCAAACTGAAATGTATTTAATTAAAATTGTTTCTTTTTTTTTCATAATTTCTATATTGATAGACCTTCTCATTAAAAAAGGATTAATATCATATATGATATGTTTTATTCCTTATTCTACAATTTTTTTTATCATTCAATTATTTTCAAAAAAATATTCTCATAAAGAAAAAATAGAACGAGTAAGCCGTTTAATTTTTGGGTTAGTTTATATTATAATTCCTTTTTATTTAGCTAATTATATATACGATACAGCTGTATACGGAAAAGAATTGATTTTAGGAACTTTTATTTTAGTGTGGATAAATGATTCTTTTTCCTATCTGATAGGAAAAAAATGGGGGAAAAGAAAAATAGCAATATCCATTTCTCCTAAAAAATCTATAGAAGGGTTTATTGGAGGATTTTTTTCCTGTTTAATTTTAGGTTTTTTATTATATAATAAATGGGAAGAAATATATTGGATTATTTTATCTTTTGTTATTCCATTTTTTGCTACTATTGGAGATCTTGTAGAATCAACAATAAAAAGATCTTTTTGTGTAAAAAATTCAGGAATTTTTTTTCCTGGTCATGGGGGGTTTTTAGATAGATTGGATAGTTTTATTTTTGTAATGCCTATTATTACAACTATAGTAGCTAGTATTAGCTATTTTTTCTAAAAAAATATTAAAAAAATTATGACCATTCATAAAGAAGGATACTCATTTTTAATATGGACATTTCTAATGTTAATATTACTGATAATTTTTTCTTTTTTTTTATTTTCTAAACTTCTTTATTCTTTTATTTTTATGTTTTTAATTATAATATTTTATTCTTTCTTAATTTTTTTTTTCAGGAATCCAAAAATAGATTTACAAAAAATAAACAAGGAAGAAAATGTAGTAATATCTCCTGCTGACGGAAAAATAATAGAATTAAAAAAAGTTTTTGAAAAGGAATTTTTGAATAAAAATTGTATATGTGTATCTATTTTTATGTCTTTATTCGATGTACACGTTAATAGATATCCAGTTTCTGGAAAAGTTATTTATTCTAAGTATCATCCTGGAAAATATATGGTAGCTTGGTTAAGTAAATCATCATTGAAAAACGAACATACAACTATAGTTGTAAATACAAAAGAAAATAAAAAAATTCTTTTTAGACAAATAGCTGGATTTTTAGCTCGTCGTATTGTTTTATATGCAAAAAATAACTTTTTTGTAAAAAAAGGTGAAGAATTTGGATTTATTAAATTTGGATCTAGAATAGATATTTTTATTCCTGAAAATTCTATAATAAAAGTGAAAAAGGGAGAACGGGTTACTGGAGGAATAACCAAAATTTCTATAATTCGTTAAAAATATCTCCCCTTTTCATTACATTTTTTTTATTTTACTTCTTCATAATCTACATCTTGTACATTTTCGTTATTTTTTCCATTTTTACCTTCGGTATTTTGATTACTAGATTTATCATTATTGTTTTTCTTTCCTTCATTATATAAATTTTTAGATGCTTTAGCCCATGCTTCATTTAAATTTTTCATACTATTATCAATAGCAGAAATATCTTTTTTAGAATGAGCTTTTTTTAACTCTTCTAAAGAATTTTTTATATTATTTTTATTATCCTCTGATAACTTACTCCCATAATCTTTTAATTGTTTCTCTGTTTGAAAAATTTGAGTATCTGCAGCATTTAACTTATCTATTTCTTCTTTAATCTTTTCATCTTTTTGAGCATTTTTTTTTGCTTCACTTTTCATTCTTTCTATTTCTTCTTGATTTAAACCTGAAGATGTCTCAATTCTTATTGATTGTTCTTTTCCAGTTCCTTTATCTTTTGCAGAGACATTAAGTATTCCATTAGCATCTATATCAAAAATTACCTCTATTTGAGGGATCCCTCTAGGAGCAGGTGGTATATCTACTAAGTCAAACCTTCCTATTTCTTTATTATCTTTAAACATAGGTCTCTCTCCTTGTCCTACCCTTATAGTTACTGCTGATTGATTATCAGCTGCTGTAGAAAATATTTCAGATTTTTTAGTAGGAATAGTAGTATTAGAATCAATTAATTTTGTATAAACTCCTCCTAATGTTTCAATTCCTAAAGATAATGGAGTAACGTCTAATAGTAACACATCTTGAACGTCTCCTGTTAAAACTCCACCTTGTATAGCAGCTCCAATAGCTACTACTTCATCTTGATTTACTCCTTTAGATGGTTTTTTATTAAAAAATTTTTTAACTTCTTCTTGTACTTTAGGTATACGTGTAGAACCTCCTACCAAAATTACTTCATCAATATCCTTTATTGTTAAATTTGCATCTTTTAATGCTTTAGAACATGGAGTAATAGATCTTTGTATCAATTTTTCTGATAATTGTTCAAATTTTGACTTAGTTAAAGTTATAACTAAATGTTTTGGACCAGAATCTGTGGCAGTAATATACGGAAGATTAACTTCTGTTTGATTAGAAGAAGATAATTCTATTTTCGCTTTTTCAGAAGCTTCTTTTAAACGTTGTAACGCCATAGGATCTTTTCTTAAATCTAACCCTTCTTTAGATTTAAATTCATTGGAAAAATAATCAATAATTACTTGATCAAAATCATCTCCTCCTAGATGAGTATCTCCATTAGTTGAAAGAACCTCAAAAACTCCATCTCCTAACTCTAAAATAGAAACATCAAAAGTTCCTCCTCCTAAATCATATACAACAATCTTTTTATTTTGATTACTTTTATCTAAACCATAAGCTAAAGCAGCAGCTGTTGGTTCATTTATAATTCTCTCCACTTTTAACCCTGCAATTTCTCCAGCTTCTTTTGTAGCCTGTCTTTGAGCATCATTAAAATATGCTGGAACTGTAATTACAGCTCTGTTTATTTCTATTCCTAAATAATCTTCAGCTGTTTTTTTCATTTTTTGTAAAATCATTGCAGATATTTCTTGTGGCGCATATAATCTTCCTCCTATGTCTACACGAGGTGTATTATTTTCCCCTCTTATTATTTTATAAGGAATATGTTTCAATTCTTCAGTTACTTCTGAATACATTCTTCCCATAAATCTTTTAATAGAAAAAATAGTTTTATGAGGATTAGTGACTGCCTGCCTTTTAGCTGGATCTCCTATTTTTCTTTCTCCTCCTTCAACAAAAGCAACTATAGATGGAGTAGTTCTTTTCCCTTCTGAATTTGGTATAACAACAGGATCATTAATTTCCATTACAGCTACACAAGAATTTGTGGTTCCTAAGTCTATTCCTATAATTTTACTCATTTTATTTAGATTTTTTTCTAATCATATAAATAACTGTCCAATCATTATGCCATAATGAAAATAAATCTTTTTGTAAAATAAAGGAATATAATGTATGACAATAGTTATAAAAAAAAAATATGACAAAAAGTCATTAATAATAATAAAATTTTTTCAAAAATTCTTATATTCACAAATAAAATATTTTTTATATGAATACATTAAGTTTTAAAACTGTTTCACCTAATGAAAAATATGTGATAAGATCATGGTTTATTATGGACGCTAAAGATCAAATTCTTGGAAGATTTTCTACAGAAATAGCAAATGTTATAATGGGAAAAAATAAAATTTTCTATTCCCCACACATAGATTGTGGTGATTATGTTATAGTTATAAATTCTAATAATATTAGGGTAACAGGAAAAAAATGGAATAATAAAAAATATGTTCGATATACTGGTTATCCAGGAGGAAAAAAAATAAATATATTCAAAGATTTATTAAATAAAGATTCTAGAATTTTAATATATAAATCTGTTAAAGGAATGTTACCTAAAAATCGATTAGGACGTTTAATGTTTAAAAAACTTTATGTATACCATGAAGAAAATCATAATCATAAAGCTCAAAAACCTATTTTTTTTAAAAAAAATTAATAAAAAATGATTCATTCTATAGGAAGAAGAAAGAGGTCTCTTGCTCGCATTTATTTAAAATTAGGAAATGGTTTAATAACTGTTAATAATAAAAATTTAGAAGATTATTTTCCTAGTTACATTCATCAAAAAATTATATACCCTATAAAAATTGCAGATAAATTAAATCAGTTAGATATAAATATCAAAGTTGTTGGTGGAGGATTTAATGGCCAAGCAGAAGCTGTCTGTCTTGCGATTTCTCGTGCTCTTTGTGTTATGGATGAAAAAAACAGAAAAAAATTAAAACCTGAAGGTTTATTAACACGTGATTCTAGAGAAGTAGAAAGAAAAAAATTTGGACAGAAAAAAGCTAGAAAAAAATATCAGTTTTCAAAACGATAGATATTTTTAAATAAAAAAAAATGAAAAATAAATGAAAATCAATACTCAGGATTTGTTAAAAGCTGGAGTGCATTTTGGACATATTGCGAGAAAATGGCATCCTAATATGCGGCCTTTTATTTTTATGAAAAAAGGAGGTATTCATATTATAGATTTATCTAAAACAGTAGTTAAACTAAATAAAGCTTGTGAAGAATTAGAAAATATAGTTTTTTCTGGAAAAAAAATATTACTGGTTGGAACAAAAGATCAAGCAAAAGAAAAAGTATCTTATTATGCAAAAATAGCTAATATGCCATGTGTTACAGAAAGATGGTTAGGGGGATTACTTACTAATTTTACTACTATTCGTAAATCTGTAAAAAAAATGAATAATATAGAAAAAATGAAAAAAAACGGGACTTTCAATACTTTATCAAAGAAGGAAAAGCTATTAATCGACAGACTTTATACAAAATTATATAAGAACTTAGGGAGTATTTCAAACATGAATCATATACCAGGAGGTATTTTTTTAGTAGATCCAAATAAAGAAAAAATAGCTTTGAGTGAAGCTAAAAAATTGAAAATTCCAGTTTTTGCCATGGTAGATACGAATACTAATCCTAATGAAATTGAATATCCGATTCCATCTAATGATGATTCTTCAAAATCTATAAATATAATTTTAAAGTATGTATCAGAAACTATTCAAAAAGCATCATCTTCTAGAAATAAAAATGATACTATAAATGTAGAAAATAAAATAATAATAGATAATAATAAGGATAAAATAAATAATGAATGATAAACTCATCTAATAATATGAAGAAAATATCTATAGATAAAATTAATGAACTAAGAAAGATTACAGGAATTGGAGTAATGGATTGTAAAGAAGCTTTAAAAAAAACTAATGGTAATATAGAAGATGCCGTTTCTTTTTTGAGAAAAAAAGGAAAAAAAATTTCTATAAATCATCTCTCTTTAGAGATGAAAGAAGGTGCAGTTATTACTGCTGTAAATAATGATTATTCTTTTGGAACAATTATAGGACTTAGTTGTGAAACTGATTTTCTTTCTAAAAGTTCTATTTTTTTAAGTCTTTTATCTATATTATCGAAAAAGTCTCTTTTATATACAAATAAAGAAGATTTTTTAACAAGTTTATATAATGAAAACACAAGTATAAAAGAATTTATTACTCAAAAAATATCAGTGGTAAAAGAAAATATAGAATTAAAAATATTCAAAAGATTAGAATCTCCATTTGTAATAGATTATACACACAATAATAAAATTTCAGTTTTAGTTGGTTTTTCGGATAAAGTAAATAATTTATCTTGCGCAAAGGATATTGCTATGCAGATTGCAGCAATGAATCCTATTTCAATAAGTAAAGAAGATTTTCCTAATTTTTTAGTTAAGAAAGAAATTGAAATTATTAAAGATCAAATATCGAAAGAAGGATCTTATAAAAAAAAACCAAAAAATATAATAGAAAGAATAATAAAAGGAAAACTTGATAAGTTTATATCTGAAAATACACTTCTTAACCAAAAATTTATAAAAAAAGATAAAATTACTATAGGGAATTACTTATCTAAAATAGATAATAAATTAAAAATAAACAGTTTTAAAAGAATTAGTATTTAATGAATAATAATAAAAACAGGAAATTGATGTTAATAATTTTGGATGGATGGGGATTATCTAATGACTTACATTCTTCTGCTATTCAAAAAGCTTCTACTCCATTTATAGATTATTGTTCAAATAATTATCCTTTTAGTAGTTTACATGCTTCTGGAGATTTTGTTGGTCTTCCTAAAGGACAAATGGGAAATTCTGAAGTGGGGCATATAAATTTAGGATCTGGTAGGAAAGTAATTCAAAATCTAGAAAAAATAAATATTTCTATTAAGAACAATTCTTTTCATAAGAGAATAAATTTTATTTTTGATAAATTTTTAATTTCTAAAAAAAGAATCCATTTCATGGGGTTATTATCTGATGGTGGAGTTCATTCTCATATGGAGCATCTTTTTTATTTACTTAAAATAGCTCATGAAAGAAAAATGAAAGATGTATTTATACATATTTTTACTGATGGAAGAGATTCTTTTCCTAGAAAAGGAATCATATATATAAAAAAATTATTAAAATTAACAGAAAAATACACTGGAAAATTATCCACTGTTATTGGTAGATATTATTCAATGGATCGTGATAAAAAATGGGAAAGAACTAAAAAAGCATATGATGCTATGGTGTTTTCAAAAGGAAATCATACTGATGATATAATTCGTACTATAGAAAAATTATATGATGAAGAAATAACAGATGAGTTTTTACCTCCATTAATAATTAAAAATAAGGATAAAAATTCTGTATCTAGTATTAAAAATGGAGATGTTATTTTTTGTTTTAATTTTCGTTCAGACCGTTCTAGGCAAATAACTGAACTTTTAATAGGAAAAAAAAAATTAATTAATATCAATGAAACTCTAAAATTAGAAGCTTACATAACAATGACTTGTTATGATAATAAATATAATAATGTTTATTCTGTTTTTAATCAAAAATATTTAAAAAATACTTTAGGAGAAGTTTTAGAAGCACAAGGAAAAAAACAACTACGTATTGCTGAAACAGAGAAATATCCACATGTAACTTATTTTTTTTCAGGAGGCCGTGAAATTCCTTTTGAAAAAGAAATTCGAATATTATGTAAATCCCCTAAAGTTTCTACTTATGATATGAAGCCTGAAATGAGTGCAGAAAATATTGTAAAAAAAATTATTCCAGAATTAAACAATAAAACAGCAGATTTTATCTGTTTAAATTTTGCTAATCCGGATATGGTAGGTCATACTGGAAAAATGAAAGAAACTATAATAGCTTGTGAATTTGTTGATTTTTATACAAAAAAATGTTCTGAAAAAGCTTTAGAAAATTTATATACAGTTATTATAGTTGGAGATCATGGTAATGCAGATTGTATGATTAATTTAGATAAAACTCCTAACACTACTCATACTACATCTCTTGTCCCATTTATACTAATAGACGAAGAAATTAATAAAAAAAATGTTCTATTAAGAGAAGTTGCAGCATTATCAGATGTTGCACCTACTATTCTTCAACTAATGGGACTTCCTACTCCTTATGTCATGAGTGGAATTTCTCTTATTAAAGAACTATTATTATAAATAAATAAATAATTATATTTTGATATCTTTAAAAAATATTGAGGAAATAATATTAATTAAAAAAAGTGCAACTCTAGCCTCAAAAACATTAGGAATGTTATCTAAAGAAATAAAACCTGGAATTAATAGTATTTACTTAGATAAATTAGCAGAATCTTTTATTCGTGATAATGGAGGAACTCCAGCTTTTCTTGGTTTATATGATTTTCCTAATACTTTATGTGTTTCTCCAAATAATCAAGTAGTACATGGAATTCCTAATTATGACCCTTTATGTGAAGGAGATATAATTTCTATAGATTGTGGAGTTTATATGAATGGATTTTATGGAGAACATGCTTATACTTTTGAAGTAGGTGAGGTATCTGATGAAATAAAAGAATTCCTCTCTTGTTCTAAGAAATCCCTATACTTAGGAATTTCTAAATGTAAAAAGAATAATCATATCGGAGATATAGGTTTTTCGATACAATATTATATTGAAAAAAATGGATTTAATGTAGTTAAAGATCTTGTAGGACATGGAATAGGAAGAAAAATGCATGAAGAACCACATGTTCCAAATTTTGGAAAAAAAGGAAAAGGATTAAAATTACAAGATGGTATGGTTCTTTCTATAGAACCAATGGTTAATATTGGTTCTTCAAAAATTGTTTTTCATAAAGATGGATGGACTATTACTACTTTTGATAAGAAATTATCATCTCATTATGAACATAATGTAGCTATTGTTGATGGAAATCCTTATTTGCTATCCACTTTTAGCTACATTTATAAAGAACTTAATATTAAATCTTTAGAAGAAGATCCATTCCAAAATGAAAAAATTAATGTATAAAAATTTTTTATATAATTTATTTTTTTCAGTTTTTGGAATTTTTTATTAAATAGTATATATTTTGTATAAATATAGAATATGCCTACTATACAACAATTAATTAGAAAGGGAAGAACCTCCGTTCCAAAAAAACGAAAATCTATTGCATTAGATTTTTGTCCTCAAAAGAGAGGAGTCTGTACTAGAGTTTATACTACAACTCCGAAAAAACCAAATTCTGCTATGCGAAAAGTAGCACGTGTTCGTTTTACAAATGGAAGAGAAGTTATTAGTTATATAATTGGAGAAGGACATAATTTACAAGAACATTCAATTGTATTAGTTAAAGGAGGTAGAGTTAAAGATTTACCAGGAGTAAAATATAAAATAGTAAGAGGAGCACGCGATACCGCTGGTGTAAATGGAAGGAAAAAAAGCAGGAGTAAATATGGTACAAAAATGAATAAAGAAAAAAAAGACTGAATTATTATCTAAATGAGAAAAACAAATAAAAAAAGTAAAGTATATAAACCTGATCCAAAATTTAATGAACCTCTTGTTACTAGATTTGTTAATCATCTGATGAAAAGTGGTAAAAAAAGCATAGCATATAGAATATTTTATAGTGCTATGAAAAAGATAGATTTAGTAAAAGGAAAAGAAGAAAAAACTTCATTAGAAATATGGAAAGATGGATTAAAAAATATTATGCCTCATATAGAGGTAAAAAGTCGTCGTATGGGTGGTGCCAATATTCAAGTTCCTATCCCAATTTCTCCCAATAATAAAATAACAAAAGCTATGAAGCTACTGATTTCCTGTGCAGCTATTAGAAATGAAAAAACAATGTCTGATAAACTAGCTTTTGAAATATGGGAAGCTTTTAAAGAACAAGGAGAAGCTGTAAAGAGAAAAGAAAATATTCATAAAATGGCAGAGGCTAATAAAGCTTTTTCACATTTTAGATTTTAATTTTTATTATGGAAAAGGATTTAAAGTATACAAGAAATATAGGAATAGCAGCACATATTGATGCAGGAAAAACTACTACTACTGAAAGAATATTATTCTATACAGGAATAAATCATAAAATAGGGGAAGTTCATGATGGTGCAGCTACTATGGATTGGATGCTTCAGGAACAAGAACGTGGAATTACTATTACTTCTGCTGCTACATGTTGTGAATGGTCTTATGAAGAAAAAAAGTATCAAATAAATATTATAGATACTCCAGGACATGTAGACTTTACTGTTGAAGTAGAAAGATCTATGAGAGTTTTAGATGGAATGGTTGTTTTATTCAGTGCTGTAGATGGTGTAGAACCTCAATCTGAAACAGTTTGGAGACAGGCAGATAAATATAAAATTCCAAGGATAGCTTTTGTTAATAAAATGGATAGGCAAGGTGCAGATTTTTTAAATGTTTGTTCTCAAATAAAAAAGATGTTAGGAGCTAATTGTATTCCATTACAAATTCCTATTGGAAGTGGAGATGATTTTATTGGAGTAGTAGATTTAATATATAATAAAGCAATAATATGGGATGATAAAAATTATGGAATGACATATAAAGAGATTCCTGTTCCATCAAATATGAAAAATATTGTATATGATCATAAAAATAAACTTATTGAAACTTTATCGGAATTTGATGATACAATAATGGAAAAATTTTTATATGATAATCCTTCTTCTATATCCGAGAAAGATATAATTTATTCTTTACAAAAGAATACTATAAAAATGAAAATTATACCTATACTTTGTGGTTCTTCATTTAAAAATAAAGGTGTACAAGCTATGTTAGATGCTATATGTTGTTATCTTCCATCTCCTCTTGACATAAAAAATGTAATAGGAATTAATCCTGTTAATAAAACAAAAGAAATAAGAAAGCCAAATGAAAAAGAACCTTTTTCTGCTTTAGCATTTAAAATAGCAAGTGATCCATTTGTAGGACGTTTAGCTTTTTTTAGAGTATATTCTGGAAAAATTGAGTCTGGTTCTTATAGTTATAATTCAAGATCTGGTAATAAAGAACGTATTTCTAGAATATATCAAATGCATGCTAATAAACAAAGTCCAATAGAAAAAATTGTAGCTGGTGATATAGCTGCTGTTGTTGGTTTTAAAGATATTAAGACAGGTGATACATTATGTGATGAAAAACATCCTATTCTATTAGAAAATATATCATTTCCAGAACCTGTAATAGGATTAGCTATTGAACCAAAATATAAATCTGATATAGATAAAATGAGTTTAGCTCTATCTAAATTAATGGAAGAAGATCCTACTTTTCAAGTAAGAACTGATAATAATACTGGACAAACTATTATTTCTGGTATGGGAGAACTTCATTTAGAAATAATTATAGATAGAATGAAAAGAGAATTTAAAGTAGAAATAAATCATGGAAAACCACAAGTAGAATATAAAGAAGCTTTAACGAGCCTAGTGGAACATAGAGAAATTTATAAAAAACAAACTGGAGGTAGAGGAAAATACGCAGACGTTCTATTTAGATTAGAGCCTGGAAATAAAGGAGAATCTGGGTTAGTTTTCATTAATAAAATAAAGGGAGGAAATATTCCAAAAGAATATATTCCTTCAATAGAAAAAGGATGTAGAGAAATGATGAAAAGTGGTCCTCTTTCTGGATATGAAATTAATAATGCTAAAATAACTATTTTAGATGGATCATATCATTCAGTTGATTCTGATCAAATTTCTTTTGAACTTGCAGGTAAATTTGGTTTTAGAGAAGCCGCTAAAAAAGCTGATCCAGTATTGTTAGAACCAATTATGAAATTAGAAGTTCTTGTTCCTGAAGATAATATGGGAGATGTCATAGGAGATTTAAATAGAAGAAGGGGGGTAATACAAAATATGAGTAATCGTAATAATATAAAAGTTATTCAAGCTATAGTTCCATTATATGAAATGTTTGGATATGTTACAGTTTTACGAACTCTTTCTTCTGGAAGAGGTACTTCTATTATGGAATTTTCTCATTATGAAGTTGTTCCAGAAACAATAAAAAATAATATTATTGTCATAGGGAAAGAAAAAAAAGAAAAAATTAACAAAAAAAAATAGTTAAAATTAATTTATACCATGGGTCATGACATAAAAATAAAATTAAAATCTTATGACTATAATTTATTAGATAAGTCAGCTGAAAAAATTGTAAATTCTGTGTTACCTACAGGAGTAATATTGAATGGTCCAGTTCCATTGCCGACAGAAAAAAAAATATTCACAGTATTACGTTCTCCTCATGTAAATAAAAAATCAAGAGAACAATTTCTTCTTCCTACACATAAAAGATTATTGCAAATTCATAATGCTTCATCTAAAACTGTAGATGCATTGATGAAATTGGAATTACCAAGTGGAGTTGAAGCTGAAATAAAAGTATAGAAGTATGTATGGATTAATAGGTAAAAATGTAGGAATGACTAGTGTTTTTTCAAAAGACGGAGAAAATATTCCATGTACTATTGTTTATATTCCTTTATGTTATGTTGTTCAAGTGAAAACAATGAATAATGACGGATATTTTTCTGTTCAATTAGGGATTGAAGAAAAAAAAATTGAAAAAACTAACAAATCTTTACTTGGTCATTTTAAAAAGGCTGGTATTTCTCCAAAAAAGAAATTATTAGAATTTAAATGTGATTCTATGCCTTCATTTCAAATAGGTTCTTCTATTAAAATAAATATTTTTGAGGAAGGAGAATTAGTTGATATAAAAGGTATTTCTAAAGGAAAAGGGTTTCAGGGAGTAGTAAAAAGACATCATTTTTCAGGAGTTGGAGAAAGTAGTCATGGACAACATAATCGTTTAAGAGCTCCAGGATCAATAGGTGCAGGGTCTGATCCTTCGCGTGTTTTTAAAGGGAAAAAAATGGCAGGAAGAACAGGCGGTAAAAGTGTTACTATTAAAAAAATAAAAATTTTGAAAGTAGATGCTTATAAATATTTTATTCTTTTAAAAGGATCAGTTCCAGGAAATAAAAATTCATATTTAATGATTAAGAAAAGAAAATGGAATTAAAAGTTTTAGATATAAATGGAAATCAAACAGATAAAAAGATTAGATTTGAAGATAATTTGTTTTCTAAAAAATCTTATGATCATTCTGTATATTTAGAAATTAAGAGATATTTATCTGCTCAAAGACAAGGAACTCATAAGTCTAAAGAAAGAGGAGAATTATCAGGAAGTAGAAGGAAATTGCATAGACAAAAAGGAACTGGAGGATCTAGAAAAGGAGACATAAAAAATCCTATATTTAGAGGAGGAGGAAGAGTTTTTGGACCAAGACCAAGAAAATATTTAACGAAAATAAATAAACATACTAAAGATATGGTAAGGAAGTTTATTTTTGAAAAAAAATTAACAGAAAATAAAGTGAAAGTTGTAGAAACCATGAAATTGGATATTCCAAAAACTAAGTTTATAGTAAAATTTTTAGATTCTTTACAATTAAAAAATGAAAAGTCATTAATGATTATAGGAAAATCAAATAGAAATCTATATTTATCTTCTAAGAATCTAAAAAATTTTAGATTATTAGATATTAATGAATTAGATTGTTTTTCTTTACTAAATTTTTCATATATTATATTATCTGAAGATTCTATAGAAAAAGTTTATAAATTTTTAACCGTTTCATAAATCATGTTTTTTATAAGACCTGTTGTTACAGAAAAAACATCAGAAAATGATAAAAATAGTATATACACTTTTTATGTGTGTATTTCTTGTAACAAGATTCAAATAAAAGAAAAGATAAATAAAGTTTTTGGTTGTTCTGTTAAAAGTATTAGGACTATGATTTATTATAGAAAAAATAAGTCAAAATATACAAAAAAAGGTCTTTTATATGGAAAAACAAATAAATTGAAAAAAGCAATTATTCAACTTGAAGAAAATCAAAAAATAAGTTTTTCAAAAGAAAAGGAAATATAAATAAATTTATTATTAAATAAATGTCAATAAAAAAACTTAAACCTACAACTCCTAGTCAGCGTTTTAAAATAGTAAATGATTTCAAAGAAATTACTGTTTCTAAACCTGAAAAAAGTCTTACAATTGGAAAAGGGAAATCTGGTGGTAGAAATAATGTTGGGAAAATGACAATGCGATATTTTGGTGGAGGACATAAGAAAAAGTATAGAATTATTGATTTTAAAAGAAGGAAGTTTGGGATATATGCTACTATAAAATCTATAGAATATGATCCTAATAGATCTTCTTTTATCTCTTTACTACATTATGTAGATGGTGAAAAAAGATATATTTTAACAATGAATGGATTTAAAGTAGGACAAAAAGTTATTTCTGGGAATAAAATTCCTTTTAATGTTGGAAATTCTACTTTTTTAAGTGAAATCCCACTTGGAACTAATATTTCTTGTATAGAACTTAAACCAGGTCAAGGAGCAAAAATAGCTAGAAGTGCAGGTTCTTTTGCTCAATTATTTGCAAAAGATGGAAAATATGCTACTATTAAACTTCCTTCTGGAGAAACTAGAATGATTATGACAACTTGTATGGCAACAATAGGAGTAGTTTCTAATGTTGATCATCAATTAGAAAAATTTGGTAAGGCGGGAAAAAATAGACATTTAGGAAAAAGACCAAGAACTAGAGGTGTTGCTATGAATCCTGTTGACCATCCAATGGGAGGTGGTGAAGGAAAAGCTTCTGGTGGTATACCTAGAAGTAGAAAAGGTGTTCCATCCAAAGGATTTAAAACTCGTTTAAAAAGAAAATATTCAAATAAATATATTATACAAAGAAGAAAAAAATAAAATTTTTATGCCAAGATCTTTAAAAAAAGGACCATATGTTTCTCAAAAATTATACAAAAAAGTTTTAAAAAACATAGAATCTAAAAAAAAAATCGTTATTAAAACTTGGTCTAGGACATCTACTATTTTACCTGATTTTGTAGGACATACTTTTTCTATTCATAATGGGAAACAATTTATTAATGTGTATATTACGGAGAATATGATAGGACATAAACTTGGAGAATTTGCTCCTACTCGTATTTTTAAGGGCCATTCTGGTTCTAAAAATAAAATTAAGGTAAAGAATTAAAATTAAATTAAAAGTATTAATAAAAAAGCATGAATAAATATGATCATAATAATGTTTCAGCTTCTTTAAATGGAGTTAGGACTTCTCCAAGAAAAATAAGGTTAATAGCAAATTTAATACGAAATAAAGAACTTAAAAAAGCATTAGAAATTTTAATGTATAGTAGAAAAACTAAAATTTCTTTTTTCCTAAGAAAATTGCTGTTATCTTCATTTTCTAATTGGAATAATAAAAATAAATCTGATTACAAAATTGATGAATCTTTATTATATATAAAAGAAATAAGAGTTGATCAGGGAAAGACTTTGAAAAGAATACGACCTGTTCCTCAAGGAAGAGGTCACAGAATAAGGAAAAGATCAAGTAATATAACTGTTTTTTTGGATAAAAAAAATAAAGTATAATTATGGGACAGAAAACAAATCCAATAGTTAATCGTCTTGGAATTATAACTGGTTGGCAGTCTAGTTGGTGTAGTAATTATAAAGATAGAATACAAGAAGATTTTAAAGTAAGAAGATATATAGAAGCAAGACTTCCAAAAGGAATAGTTTCTCGTATATTCATAGAAAGAACTTTAAAATTTATAACTATTACTATTAGAACATCTAGGCCAGCTTTGGTTATAGGAAAAGGGGGAGATGAAGTAGATACAGTTAGAAAAGAATTAAAAAAACTTACTAAAAAAGAAGTTCAAATTAATATATCTGAAGTTAAACGTCCTGAGCTAGACGCTTCTTTAGTAGCTAAAGGTTTAGTTCGACAATTAGAAAATCGTGTATCTTATAAAAAATCTGTTAAATCATCAGTATTATCTGCTATGAGAATGAACGCTCAAGGAATAAGAATACAAATCTCTGGGAGATTAAATGGATCAGAAATGGCTAGATGTGAAACTTATAAGGAAGGAAGAATTTCTTTAGGAACTTTTCGAGCTGATGTAGATTATCACATGGCTGTAGCTAATACTGTTTATGGAAGTATAGGTATTAAAGTTTGGATTATGAAAGGAGAAGTATATGGGAAAAGAGAATTATATCCATTTTTAGGGAGCGGTATACAAAGAAAACAAAGAGCATACAAATACTCTAGGAAAAAAAAATAGTAATTTTTGTACTCTATGTTACAACCAAAAAAAACAAAATATAAAAAGACTCAAAAAGGTAGAATACGTGGAAATTCTAAAAAAGGATTTCTTCTTTCAAGAGGGCTGTATGGAATAAAAGCTTTAGAAGGAGCTTGGATTACTTCTAGACAGATAGAAGCAGCAAGAGTAGCTGCAACTAGATATATGAAAAGAGAAGGAAGATTATGGATCAATGTTTTCCCAGATAAACCTGCTACAAAAAAACCTCAAGAAGTACGTATGGGGAAAGGTAAAGGTCCAGTAGAGTTTTGGGTATCTGTAGTGAAACCAGGTAGAATTTTATTTGAGATAGATGGAGTTGAAATGATAATTGCAAAAGAAGCTTTGAGATTAGCAGCTCAAAAACTTCCAATAAAAATGAAATTTGTTTTTTCTAATGAGATCAATTTATGAAAAAAAATATAGATATCAAATCCTTTTCTATGGAAAAAAATTTGATAAAAGAAATTGAAATTCAAAAAGAAATTCTTCAAAAAATAAAATTAAATCATTCTGTAGGTTTGTGTAAAAATCCTATAGAAATCAGATTTATAAGAAAGAATATTGCTAAATTAAAAACTGAATTAAATAAAAAAAATGAATAGATTTAGGAATATTAGAAAACAAAGAAAAGGCATAGTTACCAGTGATAAGATGAATAAAACTATAATAGTATCGGAAATAAAAAAGGTAAAACACCCATATTATGGAAAAAGTATAACGAAAAAAACAAAATATATGGTTCATGATGAAAAAAATATTTCTAAAAATGGAGATAAAGTTTTTATAATGGAAACACGTCCTATAAGTAAGAAAAAATGTTGGAGATTAGTGTCTATATTAGAAAAATCTAAATAAATGTTACAACAGGAATCTAGATGTAAAGTATCTGACAATACAGGGGCAAAAGAAGTATTGGTTATTAGAGTTTTAGGTGGAACTGGAAAAAGATATGCTTCTTTGGGTGACTCTATAATTGTTACTATAAAAATAGCTCTTCCTGGAGGAAATACAGTAAAAAAAGGACAAGTGTTTAAAGCTGTTGTAATTAGAACAAAAAATAGAATAAGAAGGAGAGATGGTTCTTATATTAATTTTGATGATAATGCTTGTGTTTTGATTAATCCATCTGGAGATATGATAGGAACTAGAGTTTTTGGACCTGTAGCAAGAGAATTAAGAGAAAAAAAATATATGAAAATTATTTCTTTAGCTCAGGAAGTATTATAATAAAATATGGGAAAAAATGAAGATAAAGATAAAAAAAGAAGATCAAGTTTTAATTTTATCCGGAAATCATAAGGGAACCAAAGGTATTGTAAAAATAGTTTTTCCTAAAAAAGAAAAAGCTATTATAAGTGGGATAAATATAGTAAAAAGGCATACAAAATCAGGAGTTAAAAACCCTAAAGGGGGTATTATAGAAAAAGAATCTCCTATACATTTGTCTAATTTAAAAAAAATAGAAAATAAGTCATAAGAAAATAGTAAGTGATGGTATTATATCAATCTAGATTAAAAAATTTTTATGATAAAGAAATAGTTCCGAATTTGATAAAAAAATTTGGATATCATTGTGTGATGAAAGTTCCAAAATTGTTAAAAATAGTAATCCATCAAGGGGTTGGAATATCTGTATTAGATAAAAAAATCATGGATTTTTCTATAAAAGAAATTACAGATATAACAGGACAAAAAGCAATTACTTGCTATTCTAAGCATGATGAATCTGGGTTTAAGCTTAGAAAAGGAACGCCTATAGGAGTTAAAGTGACTTTGCGTAGAGTAAGGATGTATGAATTTTTAGAGAGACTTATTATTATTTCTTTACCAAGAGTTAGAGATTTTAATGGAGTAAAAACAAGTAGTTTTGATGGACATGGAAATTATAATATGGGGATAGTAGAGCAAATAGTTTATCCTGAAGTAAATATTGATAAAATAAAAAAAAATATGGGAATGAATATTACATTTGTAACTTCTACTAATAATGATATGGAAGCTAAAGAGCTTTTAACTCTTTTTGGAGTTCCTTTTAAAAAAAAATAAAAATTATTAAATAATGTCTAAAGAATCTGTAAAAGCAAGACAAAAAAAGAGAGAAAAAATTGTAATGAAATATGCAAGTAAAAGAAAGAAAATAAAGAAATCTAAAAATTATGAATTGCTGCAAAAATTACCTAGAGATGCATCTCCTGTACGTTTAAGAAATAGATGTTCTATTACTGGAAGGAGTAGAGGTTATATGAGAAAATTTGGTATTTCCCGTATTGTTTTTAGAAATTTAGCTTCTCAAGGACTTATTCCTGGAGTAAAAAAAGCTAGTTGGTAATTTTAAAAAATATGGATACTATTGCTGATTTTTTGACTAGAATTAGAAATGCTACTATTGCAAAACATAAACTTTTAGAAGTATCCACTTCTAAAATGAAACAAGAAATATCTCATGTTTTATTAGAAAATGGATATATTTTGGATTATAAAATAGAAAGTAAAAATAAAATTATAAAAATAGCTTTAAAGTATTATCAAGATAAAATTTCTGTAATCCAAAAAATTATAAGAATAAGTAAACCTGGTTTGAGAAAGTACTGTAAATACAAAAATATTCCTCGTGTATTAAATGGATTAGGTGTTGCTATTATTTCTACTTCTAATGGTATAATGACAGATAAGGAGGCTAAGATAAAAAAAATTGGAGGGGAAATTTTATGTTATGTATATTAAATTTATTTAAAAATGTCTAGAATTGGTAAAAAACCAATATTTATTCCTGATGACGTTGAAATTAAGATCATCAATAATGAAATATCAATAAAAGGAAATTTAGGAATTTTGAAAGAAAAAGTTTCTAAAGAAATAAAATTGAGATTATCTGAGAATAAATTATTCATTTTGAGAAGTGAGGAAACAAAAAAAGTTAAATCTTTACATGGACTTTATCGTGTTTTAATTAAAAATATGATTATAGGAGTGACTATGGGATTTAAAAAAGAATTAGAATTAGTAGGAATTGGCTATAAAGCATCTTATAACAATGATATTCTAGATTTAAATTTAGGTTTTTCTCATAGTATTATGATGCAGCTTCCCAAAGAAATTATTGTAAATATAAATATAGAAAAAGGGAAAAATCCTATTATTATTTTAAAATCTTGTAATAAACAATTATTAGGAATAATAGCTGCTAAAATTAGATCTTTAAGGATACCAGAACCTTATAAAGGAAAAGGTGTTAGATATTTAGGAGAAGAGGTAAGAAGAAAAGCAGGTAAATCAGCATAATTATTTATTATTCATGAAAAAAAAAAGTGTAAAATTTAAAAAAGTTTTTGGAAACCCAGATAGACCAAGAGTATCTGTTTTTAGAAGTAATAAAAATATATATGCACAAGTTATAGATGATTTATCCGGAAAAACTTTAACATCTTCTTCTTCAATAGAAAAAATTTTTAGAAATTCTAAAAAAAATAAAACAGATTTATCTATTGAAGTAGGTAAATTGCTAGGTAATAGAGTTAAAAAGTTAAAAATTAAAAAATTGATTTTTGATAAAGGAAAATATTTATATCATGGAAGGATTAAATTTTTAGCTAACGGAATTAGAGAAACAGGATTAGATTTTTAAATAATAATTTAGTTATGATATGAAAAAAACAAAACATACAAATCTAGAATTAAAAGAAAGATTAGTCGGAGTAACAAGAGTTTGTAAAGTCACTAAAGGTAGAAGATATTTTACTTTTAGTGCTATTGTTATTAAAGGTAATGAAAATGGAGTAGTAGGATATGGTTTTGGAAGATCTAAAGAAGCAGCTGATGCTATTCATAAAGCTGGAGAACAAGCAAAGAGAAGTATTTGTGAAGTTTATATATCAAATGGGACAATTCCTCATGAACAAGAAGCGAAATATGGTGGAGCACGTGTCCTTATTAGACCAGCTTCTGATGGAACTGGAATTATAGCTGGTGGACCATTAAGGGCTGTTTTAGAAGCTGTAGGTTTAAGAAATGTTTTATCTAAATCAAAAGGATCTTCTAATCATCATAATATTATTAAAGCAACAATCAGAGCTCTTAGTAAATTAAGAGATGTTTATATAATATCAAAACAAAGAGGAATCTCTATTAAAAAAGTATATCATGGATAATAAAATCCAATCAAATTTAAATTTTTTATCTCCAAAAATTGGAACTAAAAGAAAAAAATTAAGATTAGGAAGAGGGCAAGGAACTGGAAAAGGAGGAACTTGTGGTAGAGGACACAAAGGTGCAAAATCAAGATCTGGTTTTTCTAAAAAAATAGGTTTTGAAGGAGGACAAATGCCACTTCAAAGAAGGATACCTAAATTTGGATTTAGAAGAAAAAATAAAAGAAAAATTATAGAAATTAATTTAGATAAGATTCAAAATCTTGTTGATAAAGGATTGGTTAAAAGTAGTTTGAATCAAGAAATTCTTATTAAAAACAAAATAATTAATAAAAAAGATTTTATTAAAATTTTGGGAAGAGGAGTAATTTCTTCTCCATTAAAAATAAGTGCACATAAATTCAGTAATAAAGCTTCGTCTTCTATAAAAAAATCTGGAGGATCAGTGTTTTTATTATCGAAATAATAACTTATTGTGAATAATTTTCTAATAACTTTTTATAATATATGGAACGCAAAGGAATTACGAAAAAAAATAATAACAACTTTATGTTTATTATTAATATATCGTTTTGGAGCTTATATTCCATTACCCGGAATAAATCCATTAGGAATTAGCGATTTTTTAGATAAACTTAATTCTGGATCAAAAGGTTTAATGCAAATTCTTTCCTCTTTTACTGGAGGAGCATTTAATAGAGCATCTATATTAGCTCTAGGTATTATGCCTTATATATCTGCTTCTATTATAATACAACTAATGTGTATTATTATTCCGTATTTACAAAGATTACGTAGAGACGGAGAAAGCGGAAGAAAACAAATTAACCTTCTTACAAGGTGGCTTACTGTAGGTATATGTTTAATACAAGCTCCTGTATATCTTATTTCATTAACTAAACAATTCATCCCATTTTCTTCTCCAAGTTCTTCGTCTGCTTATTTAATAGATATGAATACTTTTTATGGTAGTAGCATGTTTTGGATGATAGGAGTTTTTATTTTAACTTCAGGTACATTATTTACAATGTGGTTAGGAGATTATATTACGGATAAAGGAATAGGTAATGGTGTTTCACTGATTATTATGTCTGGAATTATTGCTCGTTTTCCAAATGCTATAGTTAAAGAAATATTAAATAAAATAAAGAAAGGATATGAAGGTGTAATAATTTTATTTTTAGAAATTTTATTATGGTTATTAGTCATTTTATTTTCTATTATTATTATACAAGCTGTAAGAAAAATTCCAGTACAGTATGTTTCACATTATAAATCTTTAGTAACAGATTCTAAATTAATTCATAAAAGACATCAATATATTCCTTTGAAAGTTACTGTAGCTGGTGTTATGCCTATCATTTTTTCTCAAGCTATTATGTTGTTTCCGTTAACTTTTTCTAATTATATTAAAAATACGGAAATAAAAAAATTTTTTCGACTATTCCAAGATATTTATGGAGTATGGTATAATTCTACTATTTTTATACTAGTTATAGTTTTTACTTTTTTTTATACTGCAATCACTATTCCGGTAAATCAAATAGCTGATGATTTAAAGAGAAATGGAGGACATATTCCTAGAATAAAACCTGGAAAAGATACTGCTGAATATATAGATTATGTTTTATCGAAAATTACTTTTCCCGGAGCAGTTTTATTAGCTATAATAGCTATACTTCCATCTATAGTTTTTAGAATCGGCGTTACACAGAATTTTTCTTTATTTTACGGAGGAACTTCTTTATTAATTGTTGTTGGAGTTATTATAGATATTTCACAACAAATAAATATATATTTATTAAATTATCATTATGATGGATTAATGATGATGAAAAATCGTATCAATTAAATATACTAGATTATAATTGTTTTTTTTTGTATATTATTGCATTACTGTTTATTATTAAAATTAAATTGTATTTAATTTATGGCTAAACAAAAACATATAGAAGTAGATGGAGTTATTATAGAATCATCTCCAAATGCAATGTTTCGTGTAGAATTAGAAAATGGATGTATAGTTAAGGCACATATATCTGGAAAAATGAGAATGCATTATATAAAAATATTACCTGGAGATAAAGTTAGATTAGAAATGTCATCTTATGATTTAGAAAGAGGTAGAATAACTTATAGATATTAAAAAAATATATTAATAAACAGTTAAGTATAAATAATAAAGTAAATAAATATAATATATATATGAAAGTAAGAGCATCTCTAAAAAAAAGAACTGCAAATTGCAAAATTGTTAGTAGAAAAGGTCGTTTACGTATTATAAATAAAAAAAATCCAAGATTTAAACAAAAACAAGGTTAATTAATTAAAAAAATAAATGGCAATTAGAATTTCTGGAGTAGATCTTCCTATATTTAAAAGAGGTATTATAGGTTTAACTTATTTATATGGAATAGGAAAAAGTTTATCTAAAAAAATATTGCATTCTGTTGGAATAGATGAAAATAAAAAAATGTCTGATTGGTCTGATAGTGATATTAGTAAAATAAGAAAATATATATCTAACAATATGAAAATTGAAGGAGAATTAAGAGCTGATATTCAAACAAACATTAAAAGATTAATGGATATAGGATGTTATACAGGAACAAGACATAGAAAAGGATTACCATTGAGGGGACAGAAAACTAAGAATAATTGTAGAACAAGAAAAGGAAGGAAAAAAACTATAGCAAATAAGAAAAAAATTACAAAATAATGATATAAAATTTTATGGCTAAATCATCATCTGGAAAAAAAAGATCAGTTTCAATTGATCCTATAGGGATTGCTCATATTCAATCTACTTTTAATAACATTATTATTACCATAACAAATAGAAAAGGTGATGTTATTGCATGGTCTTCTGCTGGAAAAATGAATTTCAAAGGATCCAAAAAAAATACTCCTTACGCTGCTCAAATAGCAGCAGAAAATGTAGCAAAAGAAGGATTAAGTGCTGGAGTAAAAAAAGTTGAAGTAAAAGTAAAAGGGCCAGGAGCTGGTAGAGATTCAGCTATACGTGCATTGAGTAATTCTGGAATCATAGTTACTTTAATAAAAGATATTACTCCATTACCACATAATGGTTGTAGGCCACCTAAACGAAGAAGAGTTTAATTTTAAATATTTTATGGCAAAATATATAGGACCAAAAACTAAAATTTCTAGGAGGCTTGGGCAAAGTATTTATGGAGTAGATAAATATTTTGAAAGAAAAAAATATCCATCAAATAAACATGGGAAGAATAGACGTAGAGGAAAAAGATCAGAATATCTTATACAATTAATAGAAAAACAAAAAGCAAAATATACTTATGGTATATTAGAACGTCAATTTGAAAAATTATTTCTAGAGGCTGCGAAGAAAAAAGGAATAACCGGAGAATTATTGCTACAAGCTTGTGAAAGCCGTCTTGATAATATAGTTTTTAGGTTAAAATTTGCTCCATCTAGATCTTCTGCAAGACAAATTGTTTCTCATAGACATATTTTAGTAAACGATAAAATTGTTAATATTCCATCTTTTAGGTTAAAACCTGGAGATAAAATAGGAATAAGAGAAAAATCAAAAAAACATCCAGTTATAATAGATTCTATTAATAAAAAAGCAGGATTTTTAGTAGAATGGTTAATTTTAGATGAAAAAAATATGTTAGGAATATTTAGAATTATGCCTAAAAGAACAGAAATACCTGAAAATATTAAGGAGCAACTAATTGTTGAATTGTATTCAAAGTAACAATAAATAAGATTATGTCTATTTTAGATTTTGTAAAACCTGATAGAATTACAATATATGAATTATCGGATAACAGGAGTGTTTTTCATTTGAAACCTTTAGAACCTGGGTATGGAATAACATTAGGAAATGCATTAAGAAGAGTTCTTCTAGGCTCTTTAAAAGGTTTTGCTGTTACCTCTATTAGAATTAAAGGGGTAAAATACGAATTTTCTACCATAAAAGGTGTTATAGAAGATGTAACTGAAATAGTATTAAATTTTAAAAAAATTCGTTTTAAGCAAAATACATCAGAAATAAATAAAGAAGTTGTTAATGTACATATTGGTATTGGAGATATAGAAAAAGTAACAGGTGATATTTTAAATAAATTTATTTCTAATTTCCAAGTTTTAAATACAGACTTAGTTATTTGTAACAAAGATATATCTATTCCATTGGAAATAAGTTTTATAATAGAAGAAGGAAGAGGTTATGTTCCTGCGGAAGAAAATAAAAAAAGTAATGATCATTTAATAGATACAATCTATATTGATTCTATATATACTCCAATTAAAAATGTAAAATATACAATAGAAAATTGTCGTGTTGGACAAAAAACTGATTTTGAAAATTTATCATTAGATATTAAAACAGATGGATCTATATCTCCAAAATTTGCTCTTATGGAAGCTTCTAAAATATTAATTCAGTATTTTTCCATTTTTTCTTACGAAAAAATAGGAAAAAAGAAACAAGAAGAAATAGGAGAAAGTAAAAAATATAATGAAGAATATTTACGAATGAAAACATTATTAAAATCTAAACTTAGTGATATGGATCTATCTGTACGTACAAAAAATTGTTTAAAATTTGCTTCTATAAAATCTATAAAAGATTTAGTAGTTTGTGATAGAAATAATATGTTAAAGATGAGAAACTTTGGAAAAAAATCTTTAGATGAATTAGAAAGTAAAATGAAAGAAAAGGGGTTATATTTTGGAATGGATATATCAGAGTATAAATTAGACAAAGAATAGAATAAATTATTTTTTTTATGAATTATAAAAATAATAATAATCATTTAGGAAGAAAGTATGGCCATAGAAAATCTCTTCTCTCTAATATGGCTTCTTCTTTAATAAAAAAAAAGAAAATATTTACTACATTATCTAAAGCGAAAGCTTTAAGAAGATATATTGAACCTATTATTACAAAGTCAAAAATTGATAATACACATTCTAGAAGGAATATTTTTTCATATTTAAAAGATAAAATAGCTGTATCAGAACTTTTTAAAGATACTTTTCAAAAAGTACGTGAACGTACTGGTGGATATACTAGAATCATAAAAGCTGGATTTCGTTTTGGAGATAGAGCTACTCTTTCTTTTATTGAGTTAGTAGATTTTAACACTATTTATATATCTAAAAATGTAAAAAAATCTGTGAGACGTGGGGGGAAAGGAAAAAAAAGTAAAATAATAAAAAAAGAATGAATAGTAATGAGTAAAATTAAAAATGTATTTGCTAGACAAATATTGGATTCTAGAGGAAATCCTACTATAGAAGTAGATATCCTAACATCTAGTAACTCTTTTGGGAGAGCTTCTGTTCCATCTGGAGCCTCTAAAGGTGATAATGAAGCTTTTGAACTTCGTGATAATGAAACTCCTTTTCTTGGAAAAGGGGTTTTAAAAGCTGTTAGCAATGTGAATAATATAATTGCTCCTGAACTGATCGGAAAATCTATTTTAGATCAAATTTATATAGATAATATTCTTATAAATTTAGATGGAACTGTTAAAAAAACAAGATTAGGAGCTAATGCTATATTAGCTGTATCATTAGCTATAGCAAGGACTGCTGCAAATGAATTAAACATACCATTATACAAATATATAGGTGGAGTCTATACATATTTCCTTCCTACTCCATTAATAAATATTGTTAATGGAGGAAGACATTCTAATGCTCCTATAGCTTTTCAAGAATTTATGATCGTTCCAGTAAAATCTAATAGCTTTACCGAAGCTATTCAAATAGGACATAAGATTTTCTACGAATTAAAAAATATCATTCAAAAAAAAGGATTATCTACAAGTGTAGGAGATGAAGGAGGTTTTTCTCCAAATTTCAATGGAATAGAAGATACTTTAGATCATATATTAGAAGCTATACATATGTCTAATTACGAACCTTATGATGAAATAGGAATAGCTATAGATTGTGCTGCTTCTGAATTTTATGAAAATAATAAATATGTTTATTCGAAATTTGAGAATAAAACAGAAGTACAAAAAAAATCTAAAGAAGAACATATTTCTTATTTATCTTATTTAATCAAAAGATACCCAATTATTTCAATTGAGGATGGAATGGATCAAAATGATTGGGATGGATGGAAAATAATGACTGATAAGATAGGAGATAAAGTACAGTTAGTTGGAGATGATTTATTTGTTACTCAAGTAGAAAGATTAAATAAAGGTATAGAAAATAATATAGCTAATTCTATTCTAATAAAACTTAATCAAGTTGGAACTTTAACAGAAACAATAGAAACAATTAATCTTGCAAGAAAGAATAAGTATAATAATATTATATCTCATAGATCAGGAGAAACAGAAGATTCTTTTATTGCAGATTTTTCTGTAGCACTTAATATTGAACAAATAAAAATTGGTTCTATATGTCGTTCCGAGAGAACTTCAAAATATAATCAATTATTACGTATTGAAGAAATGTTTGGAAATAATTCCTTTTATTCTGGATGGATAAAGAAATTATAGATGTAATAAATTAAATAATATTTTGAGAGCAAAACGTTATGGTTATTTTAATTTTTATTATTGGATATTTATTTATTGCTCTTGAAAATTATATTTCTTTAAATAAAGTTATTCCATCTCTTTTAATGGCTGCTATATGTTGGTCATTAATTATGATTTTTAACCTTCCTGTTTATGAATTAAATCAAAATTTTATAATAAAAAAAAATTCTAGTCATTTATTATTATTTCATTTAGGAAAAGCTTCAGAAATTATATTTTTTCTTATTGGAGCTATGTCTATTATTTCTATTATTGAAAAATTTTCTGGTTTTGAAGCATTAAAAGAAATATTTTATACAGATACAAAACGTAAATTTTTATGGAAAATAAGTATTTCATCTTTTTTATTGTCTGCTATAATAGATAATCTTACGGCTACTATAGTGTTAATATCTCTTTTAAGAAAAATAATTACTAATTATAAAAAACGATTATATTATTTAGGAATAGTAATTATATCTGCTAATGCAGGAGGAGTTTGGTCCCCAATTGGGGATATCACTACTACTATGTTATGGATTTCAAATAAAGTAACGGCTTTATATCTTTTAAAAAGAGTATTTATTCCTTCTGTTTTATGTATGTTTATTTCTACATTAATAGTATCGTTTATGCCATTTTTTAATGGTATTATTAAAATAGAAAAAAATAAACTATCAATAGAAAATCTAAAAACAGGATTTTTTATGTTAAAAGTTGGTTTGATATTAATGTTATTTGTTCCCATTTTAAAAACTATAATAGGAATACCCCCATATATGGGGATGATGTTTTCTTTAGGAATACAACTTATAATAGCACGATTTATCAATAAAAAATCAACTTCATCTGTTGATGAAATTTTTAAAAAATTAGATATTTCTAGTCTTTTATTTTTTTTAGGAATTTTGTTATCTGTTTCTTCTTTAGAATCTTTAGGTTTATTATATAATTTATCTCATTGGATAAATGAAAAAGTATCAACATGGGAAATAACAGCATTTATATTTGGTATTATTTCTTCCATCATAGATAATGTACCTTTAATCGCAGCAACTATAGCTATGTTTTCTCACCCAATTGACCATAATATATGGCATTTTATGGCTTATGTTTCTGGAACAGGAGGTAGCATTCTTCTTGTTGGATCTGCTTCTGGAGTTGCTGCGATGGGAATGGAAAAAATAGATTTTTTTTGGTATATAAAAAAAATTAGCTGGATTGCCTTAATTGGATATATATTTGGATATATATATCTATTAATTTATCCATTTTTTTTTCTGTAAAAACTCTATCAAATTACCTCCTAAATATGAAAATGGAAAAAAAATAGGTAATATTATAATTTTAAACCATATAGGAAATGTATAAAAAAATATATGAAACAAGGCTATGAAAAATAAAATTAAACCAGTTAATATTGCGTAAGCTTTTTTTGCATTTTTCGCAAAAAAAGCTGTTATGAAGCCTCCTAACAAAGCACTAATAGCATAAAAAAAAATTAGAATTAAAAAGAATTTATTAGGTGCTTCAATAAATATATACTCCAATTTTGATATTGGAATATATTGTATTTCTATAAACCATTTTTTTATTAATCTGATAGATAAAATTATTTCTATAATGCTTACTAATACACCTGTATAGACAGAAAATATGTTACGATACATATAACATTTTTTTTGTAAAAATAAACATCAATTTTAATTTAATATGCATCATACTAATACTATAGATTGGACTCCAATTAAAAAATATAACGATATTTTATTTACATTTTGGAATGGAATATCAAAAATAGAAATAAATAGACCTTCGTGTTATAATGCTTTTCGTGTAGAAACAGTAGAAGAAATGATTTCCGCTATAGAAATATGTAGATATAGAGATGATATTGATATTGTAATAATAACAGGATCTGGAGATAAGTCTTTTTGTTCTGGTGGTGATCAATCCACAAGAGGATTGGGTGGGTATTTAGGAAAAGATGGAATTCCTAGATTAAATATTTTAGATTTTTACAAAAAAATACGAGATATTCCTAAACCTGTGATAGCAATGGTAAATGGTTTTGCAGTAGGAGGAGGAAATGTATTGCATGTAGTATGTGATTTAACTATAGCATCTAATAATGCAGTATTTAGCCAAGTAGGTCCTAAAGTTGGATCTTTTGATGGAGGATTTGGTAGTTCTTATTTAGCTCGTATTATTGGTCAGAAAAAAACACGTGAAATGTGGTTTTTATGTAAAGAATATTCTGCTGAAGAAGCTCTTAATATGGGGTTAATAAATAAAATTGTAAAAAAGGATAAATTAGAAGAAGAAACCATAAAATGGTGTAAAATAATACAAAGTAGAAGTCCCATGGCTATAAGAATGATTAAACGTAGTTTAAATGCAGAATTAGATGGACAATATGGATTAATGCAATTAGCTGGAGATGCTACTTTAATGTTCTATTTAATGGAAGAGTCACAAGAAGGGAATAAAGCTTTTTTAGAAAAAAGAAATCCAAATTTTAAAAAGTTTAAGAAATTTTTATGATATTTAAGCACTGGATAAATGCAATTCGTTTACATACATTGCTTTTGTCTGTTTCTGGAATAACTTCTAGTTTTATTTTATCTTTATCTAGATATAGAATAGAAAATTCTTATACGAAATATATTTTATGTATTACTACTGCTTTATTATTACAAATATTAGCTAACTTTTCAAATGATTATGGAGATGCTATAAAAGGAATTGATAATTTTAGAAAATTTGGTCCAAAAAGAATGGTTATAGATGGTTTTATTAATTATAATTCGATGAAATTAGCTATATTTTTATTTTCTATTTTATCTTTTTTGTCTGGTTTATTATTAATTTATGTTTCAATTCCTATAAATACCTTTGTTTTTATATTATTTTTTTTAGGAATTATTTTATGTATATGTTCTGCTATAACCTATTCTGTAGGTTTTTATTCTTATGGATCATTTGCATTAGGAGATTTTTTTGTATTTGTTTTTTTTGGTATTATATCAGTTTTAGGAAGTTACTTTCTATATACTAATGAAATACATCTAGATGTATTTTTATTATCTTTATCTATAGGATTATTGAATGTTGCTGTTTTAAATGTTAATAATATGAGGGATATAGATAGTGATTATACTTGTGGAAAGTATACTATAGCAAATTTATTGGGAATAAAATATGCTAAAGTATATCATGTATTTATTATAATAACTTCCTTATTTTTAGGTTGGTTTTTTATTTTTTTAAATAAAAAAAGTATTTATCAGTGTTTATTATTATTCTTATTTCTATTTTTTTATTTTTTTCATATAAAAAATATTCTTTTTTTTAAAGAAAATCATTTTTTTAATTCAGAATTGAGAAAATTGGTAAGAATAATTTTTTTATATAGTATATGTATGGGGCTTATTAATTATTTTTAAAATATGAAAATTACTTTTATTACTCATAGTACATGTTTACTAGAAATAAAAGGAGAACACATATTAGTTGATCCTTTTATTTCTAGTAATTCATTTTTTAATAAAAATTATTCGTTTGAAAAATATGTAAAATCTTTAAAAAAATTAGATTATATATTAGTAACACATGCACACTATGATCATGTAAGTGATGTAGAGTTTTTTTCCAAAAAATTTAATAACATTTTATTAATATCTAATTACGAAATATCTAATTATTTTAATAAAAGAGGTGTAAAAACAAATGGAATAAATTATGGATCTTTTATTCCATTTTCATTTGGAAGATTAAAATATACTTGGGCTATTCATTCTAGTGTTTTTAATGATGGAACATATGGAGGAAATCCTGGAGGATTTCTTATACATACAAAAGAGGGAAATATTTATATTTCTGGAGATACATCTGTTACAAATGAGATGAAAATTATCCCAAAATTTGGGAAATTAAATATTTCTATATTACCAATAGGTGGTAAATATACTATGGATATAGAAGAAGCTATAATAGCTTCTAATTTATTAAAATGTGAAAAAATATTAGGAGTTCATTATGATACTTTTTCTGATATAGAAATTGATAAAGATGAAGCAATAAATAAATTTAAAGAAAATGGAAAAAAGCTTTTTTTGTTAAAATTTGGAGAATCTTTAATAATTTGATTATTACTGCTAATGTTTTATCTTTTTTCTAAAAAAAATAAAATAGAAATTTATTTGAAAAAGAAAATTTTTTTCTTTAAAAAAGGAATATCCAATTCTAATAGAATATTTAAATATAATTCAATATGGTTCATTATATTAAAAAAATATGGTAAAATAGGAATAGGAGAATGTAATCCTATATTGGAAAAATCAATTGATTTTAATAAATTTATAAATGAATTAAGAAATGTTTGTAAAAAAATAATTTCTACAAAAAAATTAGAAATAGATTATTATTATAAATACATTTCTTATTCATCTATTTTTTTTGCATTAGAACAAGTTTTTTCAACTTTAAAAGAAAATTTTCCTTTATTATTTTATTCTTCATTTTACAAAGGTGAAAAAGGAATACCTATAAATGGATTAATATGGGCTCCTTTTTTTATTTCTTCAAAAGAAGAAATGGTTAAGAAAATCGTTAGAATGGTAAAATATAAAGTTTGCAAAGGTTTTTCATTTATAAAAATGAAATTTAATTTTCATATTTTTTCTCATCAATATTTAGTTTTAAAAGAAATTAAGAAAATATATCCATTTTTGAAAATACGAATAGATGCAAATGGTTCATTTTTATTTAAAAAAAAAGAAATTTTATTTGATTATATCAACAAACTTTATGAACTAAACATCGTTCATTCAATAGAACAACCAATATTATCACATAATAATAATTGGGATGATATGGCAGAGATATGTTTAAAATCAAAATTGCCAATTGCATTAGATGAAGATTTAACATATGTTCACGGAATTCAAAAAAAAAGAGAATTTTTAGACATTATTATGCCTAAATATATAGTTATAAAACCAAGTGCTAATAGAGGATTTTTTGGATCAGAAGAATGGATATATGAAGCTAATAAAAGAAATATTAAATGGTATATAAGTTCTTCTTTAGAAAGTAATATTGGAATTAATGCTATTACTCAATGGAGTTTTGTTATGAATAATAAATATAAAAGTAATGAAAAACATGGACATGGATTGGACACAGTAAATATATATATTAATAATATCAATTCTCCTATAGAATTAAAAAAAAGCTCTATTTGGTATAACTCTCTTATTAAATGGGATATTGAAGAATTATTATGTAATGAATAAAAAAATTGGAATATGGATTGATTTTTTTTCTAAAAAAATTATGATTGAAAAAGATTCTCCTTTATATTGGAAAAATATGATTTTTTCTTTTTTAAATAATTGGTATAATAATAATCCTTTTTTAACTATTTTTACTTCTGGAACTACAGGAATACCAAAAAAAGTCATTTTGTATAAAAAACATATGTATAATAGAGCGATTAGTACTGTAGAATTTCTAAATTTAAAAAAAATAGGAACTAAAGGATTTTTATGCTTATCTCCAAATTTCATAGCATCCAAAATGTTTTTAGTTCGTGCTATTATTTTTAAGTGGAAAATTTATTGCGTTCCTCCTTCTTCCAATCCTTTAAAAGGAATAAAAGAATTTTTTGATATATCATCTATGATACCAATGCAAGTTAAATTTAGTTTGGAATCTAAATATATAGAAAACATTAAAATTCTTTTAATAGGAGGATCGTATATATCAGAAAATCTAGAAGAAAAATTACAAAATATTTCAACTACATGTTATGCTACCTATGGTATGACTGAAACTTATGGACATATAGCTATAAGAAAAATAAACGGATCAAATAAATCATTTTTATATAAATCATTTAATGATATAAATATTGATGTAGATAATAGGAGCTGTTTAAGAATATTTTTAGAAAAAAAATATGTTGTTCAAACAAATGATATTGTTTATCTCATATCAAAAAATTCTTTTTTTTGGAAAGGAAGATACGATAATATTATTAATAGTGGAGGAATTAAAATAATTCCTGAATTATTAGAAAAACGTATAAATCCTTTTATTCCTTTTTACCGAAGATTTTTTATATCATCTATTTTAGATGAAGTATTTGGTGAAAAAATAATTTTAATTATAGAAGGTTCTCCTATTTCAATAAAAATTCCAGAACAAATTTTTCGTGGAGAAAAAAAATTTTATAAACCAAAAAATATTTTTTTTATACCCACTTTTACAGAAAATTCATTTGGTAAAATAAGAAGAAAAGAAACAACTAAAAAATTAATTGAAATCATAAATAATAAATATACTTAGAAAAATAAATATGTTTATTTCAAAATTCTAATTAAAGTTTAAATTATTAAGAATTTTTTTATGTAAAAAAGTACATTAATTTCATTAAATAACAATTAATATCTTATATTTGTTAATTATATTAATAAATGTGTTTACCCCTTTGAATAATTCGAAGGGTTTTTTATTTTATAAGTAAATGAATATGAATAGGAATTTTATATCAAAAAAATGTATAAATGATCTTTATGAAAAAATGAAGAATTTAAAAGGTTCTGTAAAAGAAAAACTAAAAGTTATATCAAATTCTTTTCCAGGAAAAGTTGTTTTTTCTACTAGTTTTAACATAGAAGATCAACTTATTTCTCATTTTATATTGAAAAACAAAATTTCTATAAAAATATTCACCTTAGATACGGGTAGATTTTTTGAAGAAACTTATAAGGTATGGTCAGATACAAAAAATTTTTATGAAAAACCTATTATTGCTTATTTTCCTAATCAAGAAAATTTAGAAAAATTTGTGTTTCATCATGGTCCTAATTCTTTTTATAAGAATATTAAAAATAGAATAAAGTGCTGTTACTATCGTAAAGTAGAACCTTTAAAAAGAGCTTTAAAAGGAAATTTTATATGGATTACAGGACTTCGTGCAGAACATTCAGTAGATAGAAGTAATCTAAATGATTTAGAATGGGACAATGAACATGGAGTAATAAAGTATCACCCTCTTTATCATTGGAAATTAGGAAATATAGAAAAAATTGTAAAAAATTGTAAAATTCCATATAATTCTTTATATGATAAAGGTTATCCTAGTATAGGATGCGAACCTTGCACTCGTTCTGTAAAATACGGTGAAAATCATCGCAGTGGACGATGGTGGTGGGAGGATAATTCTACAAAAAAAGAATGTGGATTACATAATGATATAATCAAAAAAAAATCACCTGATCTTAATTTATAAATAATTTATTGATGAATAAATAGATAAAATGAATATTAAATGAGAACTTATCAATTAAATTACTTAGAAGAATTAGAATCAGAATCCATTCATATATATAGAGAAGTAGCAGGACAATTTGAAAACCCAGTTCTACTATTTTCAGGAGGAAAAGACTCTATTTTATTAGTTCATTTAGCTTTAAAAGCTTTTAGACCTGGTAAATTACCATTTCCTTTACTTCATATTGATACGGGACATAACTTTCCAGAAACACTAGAATTTAGAGATAAGTTAGTAAAAAAAATTCAAGAAAAAATTATAATACAAAAAGTAGAAGATACTATTAATAAAAAAAATTTATCTGAAGATAAAGGTAGATTTTCTAGTAGAAACAGATTACAATCTTATACTTTAATAGATAGTATTGAAAAATATCAATTTGATGCATGCATAGGAGGAGGACGTAGAGACGAAGAAAAAGCTAGATCTAAAGAGAGGGTTTTTTCAATTAGAAATGAATTTGGTTCTTGGGAACCGAAACTACAGAAACCTGAATTATGGAATATATATAATGGAAAAATTAAAAAAGGAGAAAATATGCGTGTTTTTCCAATTAGTAATTGGACAGAATTAGATGTTTGGAATTACATAAAAAAAGAAAAAATATCATTACCCTCTATTTACTTTTCACATGAAAGAAAGGTTATAAATTTTAAAGGGAAATGGATTGCCATCTCTAATTTCGTAAAACCTAAAAATGAAGAAGTACATGTGAAAAAATTGCGTTATAGAACCATAGGAGATATGACTTGCACTGCTGCTATAGAATCAGAAGCTACTAATGTAGAAGAAATCATTCAAGAACTTTTAAATACAAAAGTTAGTGAAAGAGGTCAAACAAGAATAGATGATTCTTTTTCTGAAACATCTATGGAAGATAGAAAAAGACAAGGATATTTTTAAAATAAAAATTATTAATTATTTAAATGAACACTTTGAGATTCATGACGTCAGGTAGTGTTGATAATGGTAAAAGTACTCTTATTGGACGATTATTATATGACAGTAATTCTATTCTTATGGATCAACTATCCGTTGTTAAGAAAAGAAGTTTAAAAAATAATAATGAAGATGATAAGATTGATTTATCCTTATTTACCGACGGATTAAAAGCTGAAATAGAGCAGGGAATAACCATAGATGTTGCTTATAAATATTTTTCAACATCTAAAAGAAAATTTATTATAGCAGATGTTCCAGGACATACACAATATACTAGAAATATGGTGACAGGAGCAACTCATGTAGATTTATCTATTATATTAATAGATGCTTGTTATGGTGTAGTAGAACAAACACAAAGACATTCACTAATATTAGGAATGTTAAATATTCCAAATATTATACTTGCTATCAATAAAATGGATTTAGTAAATTATGATCAACAAATTTATCAATCTATTATAAGTAAATATCAAATAATTGCAAAAAGAGTTGGATTAAATAATAAAATAGAGACAATACCTATTAGTGCAAAAAATGGGGATAATGTGGTGAATAAATCTAAACATATGAAATGGTATACAGGTCCAAGTCTTCTTTATTTATTAGAAAATATAATTCTTAACAAAGAACCATATTTGGAACCTTCTAGATATCCAGTACAATATGTAATTATTTCTAAAAATGAAAATAAAAAAAATATTAATCGTGGATATGCAGGAAAAATAATTAGTGGAACATATAAAAAGGGAGATAAAGTTATAATTTATCCTTCTAAATCTAGAACTTATATACAAGATATTATGGATAATGGGGTCCATACAATAAAAGAGGCAGTGGCACCTAAAAGTATAGTTATGTATTTAGAAGATGAAATAGATATTTCTAGAGGAGATCTTATAGTAAAGGAAAAAGACATACATCCAATATTTTCTCAAAAACTTGAAGTTATTCTTTGTTGGATGTCTAATAACCCCTTAAATAAGCGAAATAGATATTTATTTCAAATACATAGTCTTGTAGTCCCAGTTCTAATAGAAAAAATTATCTATCGAATAGATGTAAATACCTTAAAAAGGAAGAATGATCCTTTATATGCGGAATTAAACGATTTAGTTAGAGTCAAAATGATAACATCTGTTCCCATTCCATATGACTCTTATAAAATAATAAAAGAAAATGGAGCATCTATATTAATAGATGAGACCAATTATTCTACAGTAGCTGCTTGTATGATACAATAAAAATGTAAAAATGTTTAATTTAAATATTTTAGAAATTATATTTGAAAATAATAAAAAAAAAATTTTTATTCCTAATAAAAAAAAATTAGAATATTTTGTAGATAATTTATTCAAATTTCTTTTTATTCCTGATCAATATACCTTGAAAAATAGAGTGATTTTAAAAGAAAATTATGAACATTTACAAAATATTTTGTGTGAAATCCTTATAGAATTAAATATAAATATTGAAAAAAATAATTATAATGGTATATGTAAAACATTTTTTAATAATTTAACTGATATATATAGAACATTGATAATGGATGCTAATTCAATACTAGAATTTGATCCTGCAACAACAGTGATAGAAGAAATTTTCCTTTCTTATCCTGGATTCTTTGCCACATCTATATATCGTATAGCACATCAGTTATGGTTACAAAAAATTCCAGTTATTCCAAGATTGATGACAGAATATGCTCACAGTAAAACTGGTGTAGACATTCATGCTTCTGCAGAAATAGGAAATAATTTTATTATTGATCATGGAACAGGTATCGTTATAGGCTCTAGCACAAAAATAGGAAATGAGGTCAAAATATATCAAGGAGTAACTTTGGGAGCTATTCATGTAGATAAAAAATTAATGAATAAAAAACGTCATCCTACCATAGAAGATAGAGTGACAATTTATGCTGGAGCTACTATTTTAGGAGGAGAAACAGTAGTCGGACATGATAGTATAATAGGAGGAAATGTATGGATAACAAAAAGTATTCCTCCTTTTTCTATAGTGTATCAAAAAAATGAAATAAGAATGCGAAATAATAATCCTTTTCCTGATCCTATTAATTTTATGATATAATAAAAAAAATATGAAAGTAGATAATATTTTAAAAACTATTGGGAATACCCCTCATGTTAGAATAAAAAATTTTTTTCCAAAACATAAAGTATGGATGAAATTAGAAAAAAATAACCCTGGTGGGAGTATTAAAGATAGAATAGCTTTATCTATGATAGAAGATGCAGAAAAAAAAAGAATTATTAAAAGTGGGTCTGTTATTATAGAACCAACTTCTGGAAATACAGGAATAGGATTAGCTATGGTTACTGCAGTAAAAGGATATCGTCTAATTTTAGTTATGCCAGAATCTATGAGTATAGAAAGAAGAAAATTATTTTCTATTTTCGGAGCTGAATTCATTCTTACTCCAAGAGAAGAAGGGATGAAAGGTGCTATTAAAAAAGCAGAAAAATTATCTAGTAGTATTCCTAATTCTTGGATTCCTAGACAATTTGATAATAAATCAAATCCAAACATACATAAAAAAAATACAGCAAAGGAAATAATAGATTCTTTTCCTGAAGGAATAGATTATTTTATTTCTGGTGTAGGAACTGGAGGTCATATAACTGGAATAGGAGAAATTCTAAAAAAAAAATTTCCACATATTAATATTTATTCCGTAGAACCTATAGAATCTGCTGTTATATTTGGAGGAGAACCAAATTCTCATTCTATTCAAGGATTAGGTGCAGGTTTTATTCCCTCTGTTCTAAATGTTGAAATATTAAATGGAACTTTATTAGTTTCTAAAGAAGAAACTTTCTCTTGTGTAAGAGAAATTGCAAAAAAAGAAGGAATCCTTGTAGGAATTTCTACTGGGGCCTCTTTATCTGCTATAAAGAAAAAATTACCAGATATTCCAGAAAAATCTATTATTTTAACATTGAATTATGATACTGGAGAAAGATATCTTTCAGTTGAAAATCTTTTTTTATAATAAGATGAGAAAAAAAGTGATTTTTATATCAGCAGGACCAGGAGATCCGGAATTAATTACAATTAAAGCCGTGAATCACTTAAAAAAGTCAGAAGTTATATTAGTTGATCGTCTTGTTAGTCCAGAAATAATAAAAAAATATTCTCATTCAGGAAATAAAGTAATTTTTGTTGGAAAACATAGATCTAAACAATCTTTTAATCAATGTGAAATTAATAAATTATTAGTTAAATATGCTTTAAAAGGTAAATATGTAATTAGATTAAAAGGTGGAGATTGTTCTATTTTTTCTAATATTATGGATGAATTAATGGAATTAAAAAAACATAATATTTCTTATGAAATAATTCCAGGTATAACTTCTGCTATAGGTGCATCTTCTTATTCAGGGATTCCTCTTACTGCAAGAGGATATGCTTCTTCTGTACGATTCATTACTCTTCATAATCTAAATTCTATTAATTCTAATCAATGGATAGATTTTATAAAAACTGAAGATACTTTAGTTTTTTATATGTGTGTAAAACAATTATATAAAATATTTGATAAATTAATTGAAAGAAAAAAATATTTCATAAATATCGATCAAAAATTGATAGCAATCATAGAACAAGCTACAACTCCTATGCAGAAAGTATATATAATTAATCTTTCAAATTATCGTAAAATTTCAGTGAAATTTTTATCTCCATCTATTGTAATTATGGGAAAGATAGTATCACTACATTATTACTTTAAATGGTTTAATGAAAATAAAAATAGAAATAATTATTTTGAACATAAAAATTAATTCATTAATAAAATAGAATAAAATGTTACCTGAATCAAAAAATAAGATATTTCTTAAATTAGTAAAAGAATCCTCCGTAAAGGAAATCATGTGGATGTGTGGATATATGTATGGATTTTTATCTTTACAAAAAGAAGATGAAAATACTGCAAATACCAACCATCTTGATGATCAAAAAGCAGATAATAAAAAAGAAAATAAAATTTCATTAGTTTATGGAACAGAAACTGGAAATGCTAAAAATTTATCTTTTGATATTTATCAAAAAGCTAAAAAAGAAAAATTTAAATTCAAAATAATTAGTTTAGATCAATATCGTTTATCAGATTTAGAGGATGAAAACTATTTATTAATAATAATTAGTACGCATGGAGATGGAGAACCTCCATCATCTGCCAAATCTTTTTTTGATTTTATTCATCAAAAGAAAAATATCAATTTAAAAAAATTAAAATATGCTGTTTTAGCTTTAGGAGATAAATCCTATCCCTTATTTTGTAAAGCTGGAGAGGATATTGATAAACGTTTACACGCTCTTGGCGCAACTAGAATCATTCCATTGTGTAAATGTGATACAAACTATGAGATAGAATCAGAAAAATGGTTTATTAACATTTTAAATTTTTTCAAAAAAAAAAGAACTAAAAAAGATTATTTAAATAAAAATAATAAAAATAGAATAAAATATGGAAAAATTTTGGATAAAATATTATTATCCGACAAAGATAGAGGTTCTAATAAAGAAGTTTATCATATAGAAATATCGGTTGATGACGATGTAGAATATTTTCCAGGAGACTCTATAGGAATATATCCAAAAAATTATACACCTGAAATATTAAAAATTTTAGAATTTTTTAAATTAAAAAAAGATAAAAATAATGATCTATTAAAAATTATAGAAAATAATCTAAGTATTTATAATTTATCTGAAAGTTTTTTAGAAAAATATTTTTATTTATATAAAAATCAAAAAGGTTCTTTAAAAAAAGAAATATCCATTAAAGGATATAAAAATTGCAAACTTATCGAAATTTTAAAAAAATTTCCTATAGAAAAAAATACGTTGGAAAAATTAACAAATATTATGGACCCTATAAAACCTAGATTCTATTCTATTTGTTCTTCTCCTAAAGTGCACAAAAATGAAATACATATAACTGTATCTCGACATTCTTTTGAATTAAATGGAAAAGTTATATATGGTCATTGTTCTGATTTTTTATCTAAATTAAAAAAAGGAGATGATTTAGATTTTTTTATTCATAAAAATCATTTATTTAAATTACCGCCTGAAGATAAAGATATAATTCTTATTGGTCCTGGAACTGGGATTGCTCCGTTTCGTTCTTTCTTGTATGAAAGAGAGTTTATAGAAGCTACTGGTAAAAATTGGTTATTTTTTGGAGATCAGCATTTTAATACAGATTTTTTATATCAAAAAGAAATTCAAAATTGGAAAGAAAAATTAGTACTTCATAATATTAGTCTTTCTTTTTCAAGAGATCAAAAGAGAAAGGTATATGTACAAGATAAAATATGGGAAAACCGTTCAGAATTTTTTTCATGGATAAATAATGGGGCGTACATATATGTTTGTGGGAAAAAAAAACCTATGAGTATAGATGTTGAAAATATGATTCATAAAATTATAGAAAAAGTAGGAAAATTAAATTCCACTTTATTCATGAATGAAATGAAAAAAAATGGAAGGTATTTAAAAGATGTGTACTAAAAAAACTATAATATGTTGACAAGAGAAGAGAAAATCAAAGAAAAAAGTAAAGGACTTAGAGGAACTATTACGGAAAGTTTAAAAAACAAATTATATGGAAAACTTCATGATGAAGATCAAATAATTATTAAATTTCATGGATTGTACCAACAAGATGATAGAGATATTAGAGAAATAAGATCCATAAAAAAATTAGATAGATTATATTCTTTCATGATACGTCTTCGCATTCCAGGTGGTATGATTAATAATAAACAATGGGAAGCTATTCATAATATATCAGAAAAAAACTCAACTGGAATAATTAAAATAACTACTAGACAAACTGTTCAATTACATGGAATAATAAAATCTAATATTAAACCTACTATTAAATTTTTCAATTTAAATAAATTAGATTCTATTGCTACGTGTGGAGATGTAAACAGAAATGTTATATGCAGTACATATCTAGAAAAAGATCTTCGAGAAAAAGTTTTAAAATATGCTACTAAAATTAGTAATATGTTATTACCTAAAACGAGGTCATATTACGAAATATGGTTAGATGAAAATAAAATTTTTGAAAAAAAAGAGGAAACAGATCCTTTATATAAGGATAATTATTTACCAAGAAAATTTAAAATAGCTTTATCTATTCCTCCTAACAATGATGTTGATGTATTTGCAAATGATTTAGGATTAGTAGGTATTTTAGAAGATAATAGAAAAAAAATAAGTGGATTTAATATTATAGTTGGAGGAGGATTATCAAAAACTTATGGAAATGCAAAAACCTATTCTAGATTAGGAACAGTAATTGGATATTCTAGTTCAGAAAAACGTATTCTAAAAATAATATATGAAGTTCTAACGATTCAACGTGATTATGGAAATAGAAAAAATCGTAAACTATCTCGTTTAAAATATACTATAGATAATTATGGAATTTCTTGGTTTAAGAAAAAATTAGAAGATAGAATAGGGTTTTCTTTGGAAAAGGAAAAGTCTTTTTTGTTTACAGAAAGAGGTGATTATTTTGGATGGAAGAAAGATAATGATAACTCATGGAAATATAATTTTTTTATAGAAAATGGATTGATTTTTGATACAGAAAAAATTAGACTAAAATCTGCATTATTAGAAATAGCAAAAAATTCTGTATGTAATTTTTTATTCACTTGTAATCAAAATTTAATTCTAATTGATATTAGTGACAAAAATAAAGAAATAATAGAATCTATTTTATTGAATTATGGAATTTATGATTACATGAATAATGTTTCTCTTATAAGAAAAAATTCTATGGCTTGTGTAGCATTGAATACTTGTCCTCTAGCTTTAGCAGAAGGACAACGTTATCTTCCAAAATTAATAGATAAAATAGAAATTATTTTAAACAAATATCAATTAGAAAGAGAAGATATAATTATTCGTATGACTGGTTGCCATAATGGCTGTTCTCGTCCTTATTTATCTGAAATAGGGTTAGTTGGATTATCTTATGGAAGATACAACCTTTATTTAGGTTCTAATAAAGAAGGAACTCGTTTAAATCAACTTTATAAAGAAAACATGGATGAATCTTCTATATTAAATGAATTAAATAATCTTTTCAATTTTTTTAAAAAAGAAAGATTTCCAAAAGAAAGATTTGGAGATTTTTCTTTAAGAAAAAAATTTATTAATGTATAATGAATAATAAAGAAAGAAATAAATTATTTCCTATTTTTTTACATTTAGAAAAGTTATCTCTTTTGATTATTGGTGGAGGAAAAACAGCATTAGAAAAACTTAATACTGTATTAATAAATAATCCTGATACAAAAATAAATTTGATTGCATCTCATATAGATAAAAAAGTATATCAATTAGCTAAACTATTTAATGCTATAAAATTAACTAAAAAGTTTTATGGATCTTCCGATTTGGAAAATATGGATGTAGTTATTGTAGCAGTAAATGATCGTGTTTTAAGTAAAAAAATAAAAGAAGATGCAAAAAAACTACGTAAGTTAATTAATGTAGTTGATACACCTGAACTTTGCGATTTTTATATGGGTTCTATTGTTCAAATAGGGAATATAAAAATTGCCATTTCTACTAATGGAAAATCTCCTACCATAGCTAAGAAATTAAAAGATTTTTTTTTATACGTATTGCCAAATGAATTAGATGATGTATTAATAAATATGTATAAAATACGGAAAAGATTAAGAGGGAACTTTGAATACAAAGTAAAAACACTTAAGTCGATAACTGAAAACTGGTTAATAGAAAATGAATCCTTCAATAAAAAATTGGAGAAAAAAAATTCAACAAAATATCTATTAATTATAATAATATCCATTATTATGATTAGTTATTTTTTACATGTATTTACAAATAGTATATACTTTCAATATGTTTTAAATTTTTTTAATCAGAATTTTTTATATTTAATATTCACTGGTTTTTTTGCTCAACTTATTGATGGGGCGATAGGAATGGGATATGGATTAACTTGTACTACTATATTAATATCTTTTGGTCTACCATTATCTTCTATTAGTGCTAGTATACATACTGCAGAAATATTCTCTAGTGGAATATCTGGATTTAGTCATTATAAAATGGGAAATGTTAATAAAAAATTATTTAAAATTCTTTTAATTCCAGGTGTTTTAGGAGCTATTATCGGAGCTTTTTTATTATCTAAATTTGGCGATACCTATGCTTCTTATATAAAACCAATGTTCGCTATTTATACTTTTTTTTTAGGAGTAAAAATTCTATTAAGAACATGGAAAAAAAATAATAAAAAAATCAAAAAAATAGGATGTTTAGCTGGTTTTGGAGGTTTTTTAGATTCTTTTGTAGGTGGAGGGTGGGGACCCTTTGTAACTAGTACTTTAATTTCAAAGGGAAGAACTCCTAAATATGTTATAGGATCAGTAAGTTTATCTGAATTTTTTGTAACACTTTCAAGTACTTTAACTTTTTTTTCTTTATTAGGAATAAGTTATTGGAAGATTATTTTTGGATTAGTATTTGGAGGAATTTTTGCTGCTCCTATAGCAGCTAGAATTTCAGGTAAACTTCCTATAAAAACAATATCATTCTTTATAGGGATTTTAGTTATAATTTGGAGTATTAGAATTTTATATAATTATTTTAATATTTATTAAATTTATTATTTAAAAAAATAATTTTCTCTACTATTTTTTTCTCCATTTTATATTTTGATTCTTTAGTCCATCCGGCAATATGAGGAGTTAATATAACTTTTCTAGAATTAATAAGATAAAAAAAATTCTTCAAAAATTTCTTTTGAAAAAATTTTTTTTCAAAAGAAAAACATTCATGTTCTAAAACATCTAAACATGCTCCATATATTTTTCCATTTTTTAATGCTTTTACAAGATCATTAGTAAAAACGCATTTACCACGAGATGTATTTATAAAATAAATAGGTTTATTAAAATTTTTTATAAAATTATAATTTATCATATATTTAGTTTCATAAGTATATGGAACATGTAAACTAACTATATCTGATTTTTTAAATATCATATTCATATCTACTTGTTTTGCATAAATGTCTCCTAAATTTTGGGTAATATCATAACATAATATTTCTTTAGTATCAAAGCTTGATATTTTTTTTGCAAAAGCTCTTCCTGTATTTCCATATCCGATGATTCCTATTGTTTTTCCCATAATCTCCATCCCTCTATTTTCTTCTCTATTCCATTTACCTTTTAATATTTCTTGATTAGAATGAATAATATTATTTATCATGCATAAAAGCATTCCTATGGCATGTTCTGCTACAGAATCTTTGTTTCCCTCTGGAGATGAAATTATAGTTATTCCTTTCTTATCAGCATATTCTATATCTATATTTTCTACTCCAGAACCAATACGAGCTATAAATTTTATATTAATAGCTTTATTAATAAAATATTTATCTATCTTTATCCTACTTCTTAATATAACGCCATCATATATAGATAAATTTATTTCTTCCATAGAAGAATAATAATTTTCGTCACAAATAAAACCTTTTTTTATTAATTTATATATAATAAAATTATGTCCTTTATCTAAAAATAATATTCTTTTAATCATATCTGTAACTATACATTTTTATTGTATAGTAATTACTTTTCTTTGTCGAAATTATCCTCAATATTTATAATCTCCTCGACGGAGGTATTTTCTATTGTAGAAGAATCTCTTTCTTCTTTTTTTTCCTCTTCAATTATAATATAATTATTTTCTTTATTCTTGTAATTTATTTTTTTTTCACATTCATAATTTTTATAGTTTTTAGGTTTTTGAAATACTAATTTATTATTATGATATATTACTTTTTTATATATACTTTTCATATAATAAGCCCATATTGGAAGTGCCATATTTGCTCCTTGTCCTAATTTAATATTATTAAAATGAGAAAATCTATCTTCCCATCCGACCCATACTCCAGTAGTTAAATTAGGATCCATTCCTATAAACCATCCATCTGAATTTTCATTAGTAGTACCTGTCTTCCCTGCTATATCTCCTATTAAATTATACTTCTGTAATCTCTTAGCTGTTCCATACTTAACCGATCCTTGCATTATTTTTAACATAATATACGCTACTTCTTCACTAAAGACTTGTCTTTTTATAAAATCTAACTTAGATTTTATAACATTTCCATTTTCATCTTCTATTTTTACTAAAACACTTGGTTTAATATAAACTCCATAATTCGTAAATGTATTCAAAGCACCTGTCATTTCGTATAATGTTATATCTGCTGATCCTAATGCTATAGATGGGTGCTCAGGAATGATAGATTTTATTCCCATTTTTTTTGCTAAACTAATTACTGGACCAGGAGTGATTTTTGATATAAGACGAGCAGATACAGTATTAATTGATAGTGCTAAACCATCTTTTAATGTAACAAATCCACCATATTTTCCATTAGAATTTTTAGGACTCCATTTCCCTAAATGAAATTTATCATTTGATATCATAGTACAAGGATTATAATGCAATTCATTAATTGCCGATGCATATAAAATAGGTTTAAAAACAGAACCAACTTGACGTTGTGTTTGTGCAACATGATCATATTGAAAATAATCAAAATCTATTCCTCCTACCCATGCTTTTATGTATCCAGTAGATGATTCTAAAGATAAAAGACCTGCTTGAACAATACTTTTCTGATATCGAATAAAATTCCATGGAGATATCAATACTTTTTTTTCTCCATTCCAAGTAAACAATTTGATTAATTGTGGTTTTTTAAATTCTTCTATAATATTTTCTTCTGTTAATCCTTTTTGTTTTAAATCTTGATAAAACTGTGTTCTGTGCATAGCAGAGATAAGAATTCTTTCAGTTTTTTCTTTAGAAATATTTAAGAAAGGGGCATTTTTATTCTTTCTTTGAGAAAGATCAAATAAAACTTGCAATTTACTGAGATGTTTTTTTACAGCTTTTTCTGCATAATCTTGCATTTTTGAATCGATAGACGTATATATTTTTAATCCACTGGAATAAAGATTTAATTTTTTTCCTGTTTTTATTTCATACTCATCTAATGATTCTTGAATTTCTTTTTTTAAAAATTCACTGTAATAAGTAAGTAATTCAAAATCTTTTTTTTGTATTTTAAAATTTATTTTTATAGGTTTTTCCAATTCTTTTTTATACTGATCTAGATCTAGAAAATCATATTTTTTCATTTTATAAAGAACTAAATTTCTTTGTTTTTTTGCCCTTCTAGGATAATTTTTAGGATTATATAAAGAAGGATTTTCTAACATACCAACCAATATTGCACATTCTCCAAGATTAAGATCAGATGATTTTTTATTAAAATAAGTATGAGCAGCTGTTTCAATTCCTTTTGCGTTATATAAAAAATCAAATTTATTATAGTACATAGCAATAATTTCTTCTTTTGTATAACGTTTTTCTAATTCAATGGCCAAAACCCACTCTAAAAGTTTTTGATGAATTCTTTCAAATTTATTTTTTGCTGATGGTCCTGTAAAGAGAAGCTTTGCCAATTGTTGAGATATTGTACTTCCTCCTCCTCTTTTTCCTAATGAAAGAATTGCTCTTAAAAAAGATTTTATGTCAATTCCAGAATGATTTTTGAAACGTATATCTTCCTTTGCTATCAAAGCATTTACTGAATTTTTAGGAAGTTGGTTATAAGTAATTAAAGTTCTATTTTCTGAGAAAAATCTTCCTAATAAAATACCATTCGCGTCATATACTCTCGATCCTACTTCCATTGTAGGATTTTCAATATCTTTAATATTGGGAAGAGCCCCTAAATAACCTCTAAAAGCTGCATAAAAAACTAAAAAAACAGCAATAATTCCTAAAAAAAAAGGAAACCAAAAATAAAATATAAGTATACGAAAGTAATTTATTTTTTTATTTTTTTTGTGCACGTATAATTAATTGTTTCATAATAAATCTATTCATAAATCTTTAAATATTAGTTCTGTTTTCTGAATATCATTTGTTGATAATTTTTCTAAAGGAGGACATATTTTATTTTTCTTCTTTTCTTCTTCAAAAATTTTTTTAATTTTTTCTACTTCTATTTTGAACCAAGTATTAGGATGTTTAATATAGGCGAACCACATTTTTTTCTTAAAAACGTCAATTTTCATACATTTAGCAATACCTTTTACTGTATATATTTTTCTATTAAAATCAGGAAAATCTTTTATGGAGGATAAATATTCATCTAATTCATAATTAAGACAACATTTTAGTTTATTACATTGTCCAGTTATCTTTTCTATATTTATAGATAATTGCTGATACCTAGCAGAATTTGTGTTAACACTTTTAAAATTTCTTAACCAAGTAGAACAACATAATTCTCTTCCGCAAGTACCTATTCCACCTATTTTAGCAGCTTCTTGCCTATACCCTATTTGTCGCATTTCTATGCGTGTATGAAAACGCGCTGCCAGTTCTACAATTAGTTTTCTAAAATCAATTCTATTTTCAGATGTATAATAAAAAATGATCTTCTCTCCATCTCCTTGGTATTCTGCATCGCAAATTTTCATATTATTAAGATTCAAATTTTTTGCAATGCTCTTAGCATATAAAAGATTTTTATTTTCTTTTTTTCTAAGAGATTTCCAAATATTTATTTCTTTTTGTGTTGATATTCTGTATATTTTTTTATATAAAGAATTTAAATTTATGTTTTTACTCTTTATTTGTAATCTGACTAAATCTCCAGTTAAAGTAACAATTCCTATATCGTAACCTATTCCAGATTTAGATTCTACTGTTACAATATCGTTTTTATTAATAATAATATTATCTTGATTTATAAAAATATCTTTTCTATCATTCTTAAATTGTACTTCTACAAAATTTGATTTATATTCAAAAGGAGACTGTACATTAGATAACCAATCTATTACATTAAGTTTCAAACATTTTACTTCCTTATTAGGAAAATCATTACATTTTTTTAAACAATTATAACAAGATTTTTCCATTTTATTTTTTAAATTTAATAAAAATAAAATTATATTATTTTTACATTATGTGTACTTATGTATAAATGGAAAATAATAAAAGAATAGCTATATTTCCAGGATCTTTTGATCCAATAACTATTGGTCATTATGATATTATTATGAGAGCTTTAAATTTATTTGATAAAATTATCATAGCTATTGGAAAAAATTTTAAAAAAAAAAATATGTTTCCTCTTATAAAAAGAAAAGAATGGTTAAAAAAAACTTTTTTAAGTTCATTTTACAATAAAATCGAAATAGATTCATTTAATGGATTGACGATTTCTTTTTGTATAAAGAAAAAAGTAAAATTTTTGTTAAGGGGTATAAGAAATCAACTAGATTTTGAATTTGAAAAAAATATTTATTTTCTAAATAAAAAATTATCTAAAAAAAATTCATATATCATTGATACTATTTATTTAATTTCCTCTTATGAAAAATCTCATATTAGTTCTTGCCTTGTAAGAGATATCATAAAAAATGGAGGTGACTATACAGAATTTGTCCCTTCTTCTGTTAGAATCAATTGATTTTTAAAACTTTTTTTCTATCCAATCAAGTTTAATTTGTTTTTTTTCAATATTTACATTTAAAAGTTTAACTTTTACTTTGTCTCCTAATTGATAAATTTTTTTGTTTTTTCTTCCTATTATGCTATAATTATTTGAGTTTAAAATATAATAATCTTCTTTTATATCACGTAATTTAACCATTCCTTCTGTTTTAAAGGATAATAAATCAACATAAACGCTCCAATCTGTAAATCCTGTTATAATTCCATCAAATTCTTTACCTAAAAATTTTTTCAAATATTTTACTTGCAAATATTTAGAAAATTCTCTTTCAATATCTATAGCTAAACGTTCTTTATCACTGCAATGTTGAGATTGTTTTTCGTAAAAATCTATTGTTTTTACTCTATTTTTTTTCATTTTTAAAAAATAATATAATAAACGGTGAGCAATTATATCGGAATACCTCCTTATAGGAGAAGTAAAATGAGTGTAATAAAGAAAAGACAAACCATAGTGCCCTATATTATTTGTAGAATATTTAGCTTTACTCATAGCACGTAAAACTAAATTTTCTATCATGTTTTGTTCTGGTTTACCTTTAGCTTGTTTTAATAACAAATTAATAGAATATTTTAAATTTTTTAAATCAAAGGAATAACCTAAAGGTTTTATAATTTTTTTTAGAAAAAATATTTTTTCATAATCAGGTTTATCATGAACTCTATATATATATGGAATGTTCATGTAGTTTTTTTTATCTGTATTATTATTAATGAATTCCGAAATTTTTCTATTTGTTAATAACATTAATTCTTCTATTAATTTATGAGCTTCATTACATTTTTCTAAATATAAAAATGTAGGATTTTTATTTTCATCTAAACAAAATTTAACTTCATCTTTTTCAAGATAAATTGCTCCATTTTTCAATCTATTTTTTGTTAATATTTTAGAAAAATGAAATAATACATAAATTTCTTCATAAAAATCTCCTTTTTTTTCATCTATAATTTTTTGTACTTCGTCGTACGTAAATTTTCTATTAGATTGTATAATAGTTTTTCCAATCCAGTTTTTTAATATTTTTCCTTCTTTATTTATATTAAAAACGAACGAAAAACTTAATTTATCTTTTTTTGGTTGTAAAGAACATAGGTCATTGGATAGTATTTTTGGAAGCATTGGAATTACTTTTCCTGTAAAATAAATAGAAGTAGCTCTATCATATGCTTCTTTATCTAACAAACTATCTTCTTTTACATAATGTGTAACATCCGATATATGAATACCTATTTCCCAAATTTCGGAATTCAATTTTCTAACTGAAATAGCATCATCAAAATCTTTTGCATCTAAAGGATCTATAGTAAAAGTGGTGATATTTCTCATATCTTTTCTTATTATTACATCATCATGATATGATTTACTTCTTACAAATATTTCTTCAGCTTCATTTTCTACTTTTTTTGGAAATTCAAAAGACAATCCACGTTCTTCTAACAAAGAGAAAATTTCTGTTTTATATTCCCCAGATTTTCCAAATATTCTTATAATTTTTCCTAAAGGATTATCAAAATTTTTTGGCCATGAAACTATTTTAACCAAAACTTTATTATTTTGATGTTCTTTTTTTAAATTTGATTCGGATTCCATAATTAATATATCTACATGTAGATAATGTATAATTACTGATCCGGTAATAGAATTTGGTTTAAAATTTAACTTTAATATTCCAATAAAATTATTTCTTTTCCTTTTGATTATTTTTAACACCTCTCCTTCTAATTTTCTTCTATTACGATTTAATTTTATTTTCACTAAATCTCCTACTAAAGATTTACCTGTTTTATGTTTAGGTATATAAATTTCTTTTTTATATTCTTTTATTTTCACAAAAGCAAATCCTTGATTTGTAATATGAATAATTCCGGTAAAAATATTTTTATATCTTTTAAAAGAATGTTTACTTTTTCTCTTTTCTGGTTTCATAATGAAAAGACGTATCAATAAAATTTACAATCTACAAGATTTTATTTAAAAGAAATGAGTTAATATTTTCTCCTAAGATTAGGTATTGGATATTATTATTTATTATCTTTGTAATGATCCGTCTTTTTTACATATTTACGTATCTAACTAACAAAAATAAAAAAATAACTCTAAAAATGATAGGTAAACGTATATTATATGTTTCTTCAGATTTATTTCCTTTTTCATCAAAAAATCCAATATCCTTATCAGTTTTAAAAGCTACTAAGTTTATGCAATCAATAGGAAATGATGTACGTATATTTATGCCTCGTTTTGGAGTAATAAATGAACGAAAACATCAATTACACGAAGTTATTAGGCTATCAGGAATGAATTTAATTATCAATGATATAGATCAACCATTACTTATAAAAGTAGCATCTATTCCTGATGCTAGATTGCAAGTTTATTTCATAGATAACGAAGAATATTTCAAAAGAAAATCTATATATGAAGATGAAAATGGTAATTTTTTTAACGATAATGATGAAAGAACTTTATTCTTTACAAAAGGGGTTTTAGAAACTATAAAAAAATTAAATTGGAAGCCTGATATCATTCATATATATGGATGGATGACTTCTTTTATTCCATTATACATGAAAAATTATTATAAGAATGATCCTTTATACCAAAATTCAAAAATTATTGTATCGATTTATAATAATCCATTTAAAGGATATCTAAATAAAGATATTATTAAAAAGATAAAAGATGATGGAATCAAAACTAAAAAGTTAAAATTCTTAGAAAATCCAGATTATTTCAATTTAACAAAATTATGTATATATTTTTCTGATGCTATAATAAAAGGAGATATTTCTTTTCCTAAAGAAATAGAAGATTTTATAAAAAAAAATAAACTACTCGTATTAAAATATTATCCTGTAGAAGAAATAGAAACTGTTTATGAAAAATTTTATAAAAAAACTGTTTTAGAGCAGATTAATTAAAATTAAAATTTTATAATTCAATTAATTCATCAGTTTATAAATAATGTAATGTGTGGTATAATTGGTTATTTAGGTTATAGAGAAGCGTATCCTATTCTTATAAATGGTTTAAAAAAATTGGAATATAGAGGATATGATAGTTCTGGTATTGCTATTTTTTATAAAAATGGATATAGTTTATATAAGACCAAAGGTAAAGTTGATGAATTAGAAAAAAAAATATCTTCAATATCTTCTTATAATAGAAAAATAATAGGAACTACTGGAATAGGTCATACTAGGTGGGCTACTCATGGTGTTCCAAATGATTTAAATGCACATCCACATGTTTCTAATTCTAATGAATTGATTATGATACATAATGGTATCATAGAAAATTATCATGCAATTAAAATTATTTTATTAGAAAATGGTTTTACTTTTAAAAGTAAAACAGATACAGAAGTACTAGTAAATCTTATTGAATATATAAAGAAAGAAAATAAAATATCTTTAGAAGAAGCTGTACGAATATCATTGAATGAAATAATAGGTGCATATTCCATTGCTATAGTGGATAAATCTCACCCAGAGACAATTATTATAGCAAAATTAGGTAGTCCTCTTGCTCTAGGAATTAACGAAAAAGAATTTTTTATTGCATCAGACCCCATTCCTTTTATAAATTATACGAAAAATGCTATTTATTTAAAAGATGGAGAAATGGCTATTCTTAGAAAGAATAAAGAATTAGATCTAAGAAAAATTAGAGATAATCATAAACTAAGTCCAATTATAAATAAATTAAAAATTAATTTAAAAGAAATAGAAAAAGGTAAGTATAGATATTTTATGTTAAAGGAAATATATGAACAGTCAAAAACTATTTCTGATACTCTACGTGGTAGATTAATAATTTCAAATAAAATCATTTGTATAGATGGAATTGAACTTAATAAAGAAATTTTTATTAATGCTAAATGTATAACTATAGTAGGATGTGGTTCGTCATGGCATGCTGGTTTAGTTGGAGAGTATTTATTAGAACAATTAGCTAGAATTCCAGTTGAAGTAGAATATGCATCTGAATTTAGATATAGAAACCCTATCATAGATAAAAATAATTTAATAATTGTGATCTCACAATCAGGAGAGACTGCAGATACTTTAGCAGCATTAAAATTAGCTAAAAAAAAAGAAGCTTTTGTGTTTGGAATTTGTAATGTAGTAGGATCATCTATTGCACGTAATGTAGATGCAGGAATTTATACACATGCTGGTCCTGAAATAAGTGTAGCTTCTACAAAATCTTTTACCGCACAAATTACTGTACTTATTTTATTGGCGTTAAAACTAGCAAAATATAGATCTACTATTAATGAAGAACGATATAAATTTTTATTTCAAGAACTTGGAAATGTTCCAAATAAAATAAATGATCTATTAAAAATAGATAGACATATTGTAAAAAACATATCAAAAGTATTTTATAAATTTAATAATTTCCTTTACTTAGGACGAGGAATTAATTTCCCTATAGCTTTAGAAGGCGCTTTAAAATTAAAAGAAATATCTTACATTCATTCGGAAGGTTATCCTGCGGCAGAAATGAAACATGGACCTATAGCTTTAGTTGATGAAAATATGCCTGTTGTTATTATAGCAACAAAAAGAGGTTATTATGAAAAAATAATAGGAAATATACAAGAAATTAAAGCTAGAAAGGGAAAAATTATAGCAATAGTTAATGAAGGGGATGTTCAAGTAAGTATGATGGCGGATTATGTAATAAAGATTCCAGAAATTTCTGAAGAATTAAGTCCATTATTAACTGTAATTCCTTTACAATTATTAGCTTATCAAATAGCTTATATGAAAGGAAAAAATGTAGATCAACCAAGAAATTTAGCAAAATCTGTAACAGTAGAATAGATCTAAATCTGTATATGTACTTTAATTATTTAGTAGTTTAGTTAGTTAATTTGATTCTTTTATATATTTATTCAACGCCATAGCCATAGAAGGAAATTCTGGAGTTGGAACTTTTATAGCTATTTTCAATCCAGCTTTAGATGCAGCATCTAGAGTATTTTTACCAAAAGTAGCTATTTTTATATTTTTTTGATGAAAATTTGGAAAATTTTCAAATAGTGATTTTATTTCAGCCGGGCTAAAAAAAACTAGTATATCATAATATATATTTTTCAAATCTGATAAATCACTAGAAGAAGTTCTATATAAAATCCCTCTTTTCCAAGAGATATTTTCTTTATTTAACATATTTAGTATATCTGGTTTTAATATATCGGAAGATGGTAAAAAAAATTTTTCTTTTGGATGTTTTTTTATATGAGGTAATATATCTTTAAATGATTTATTTCCAATATAAATCTTTCTTTTTCTGTAAACAATATATTTTTGTAAATAATATGCAATAGTTTCGGTTTGGCATATATATTTCATGGTTGAAGGTACTTTAAATCTCATGGATTTAGCTAACCTAAAATAATGATCAACAGATTTTTTACTTATAAAAATAACTATAGTGAAATCAGAAAAATTTATTTTTTGTTTTCTAACCTCACTAGATGAGGCCCCCTTTACTTCTATAAAAGATCTAAAATCTACTCTCACATTTTTATTTTTACTGAGTTCTGTATATGGAGAATTATAACCTACAGAAATAGGTTGCGAAATAAGAATATGATTTATCTTCATTTAAGAATATAAAAAATATTTAATATATAATACTACACAAATGTATACAGAAAATATTTTAAAATAAAATTTTTAATTTGATTTATATCAATATGTTATAAAAATTTTTGATAATTCTAAAGAGGCACCGAGCGGAATCGAACCGCTATAAAAGGTTTTGCAGACCTCTGCCTTTCCATTCGGCCACAGTGCCATTATATATTATATAATTAATTATATTATTTAAAATATTCTAGTACAACACATACTCTGTCTACATTACTATGTAATGGAGGATTTTCCTTGCATAATTTTATTTTTGAGTATTCAATTAAATTGTTAAATTTATTATTAATTTTTTCAATTATTCTTTGAGCTACATTTTCTATTAATTTTGAATTAATACTCATTTCTTTTTTTACAATGGAATATAAATGAACATAGTTTATAGTTTTTGATAAATCATCTGTAATAGAAGCATTATAAAAGTCTAATTCAATTTCAATATTTATTATGTAATTTGTCCCTACATACTTTTCTTCTGGCATACAACCATGATATCCAAATAATTTTATATTTTCTAATATTATCCTCCCCATCCAAATAATTTTATATTTTCTAATATTATCCTCTCCATAGGAATAAATAAATAATAAAGTATTATTTTATTTTTTTGTAGTTATCTTCTACTTTTTTCCAATTTACAATTTTCCAAAAAGAAGATATATAATCTATGCGACGATTTTTATATTTTAGATAATAAGCATGTTCCCAAACATCTAATCCTAATATAGGGATACCTTCACAACCTATACCATCCATAATAGGATTATCTTGGTTCATTGTAGAACAAATAGTTAATTTTTTATTCTTTATGCAGAGCCAAATCCATCCAGAACCAAAGTGATTCAATGCTATGTTTGAAAATTCATTTTTAAAATCATAAAAGGACTTAAAATCATTTTCAATAATTTCATTTAGATATGTACTTGGAGATGAAAATTTTGAATGAGGAATTAGTATTTCCCAAAATATATTATGATTGTAAAATCCTCCTCCATTATTTCTTATTATAGTACTTTCATTTTTAGCTCTTTTTAAAATTTCTTCTATAGGAAGGTCTACCATATCTGTACCAAAAATAGCTTTATTTAAGTTATTAGTATAAGTTCCATGGTGTTTGTTATAATGAATTTCCATAGTTTTTTTATCGATATAAGGCTCTAATTCATGATAAGAATAAGGTAGTTTTGGAAGTTTGAAAAACATAATTTTTTCATATATTATTTTATATGAAAACAAATATAACTAAAAATATATTATACCATCATAGCTTGAATACCTGGATTATTCTTATTTTTTAAATATTCTAACATAGCACCTCCACCAGTAGATAAATAACTAATTTTTTTTTCATAACCTACCATTTTTAATGCAGCAACAGAATCTCCTCCTCCAACTAAGGAAAATGCTTTATTTTTAGTAGTAGCATTTGCTATTGCTTTCGCTATAGATTTAGTTCCAAAAGAAAATTTTTGTAATTCAAAAACCCCCATAGGTCCATTCCATAATATAGTTTTAGATTTATTTATAATATTACAAAAATTCTTTATAGAATTAGGGCCTATGTCTAATCCTATCCATTTATCTGGAATAGAATAAATATCACAAATTTTTATATTTGCTGAATTATCAAAGTAATCAGAAATAATAACATCTGTTGGTAAAGAAATTATATTTTTCTTATTATTTAAATTTAATATGGATATTAATTTATCATCAATATTCTTATTATTTTCTATTTCTATTATAGAATTTCCTATTTTTCCTCCTTTTATTTTAATAAAAGGATAAGAAATTCCTCCTCCTATTAATAGATGATCAGAAAAGTCCATAAGATTTTCAATAATTTTTATTTTAGAATAAATTTTAGCACCTCCTAATAAAACTGTAACAGGTTTTTTACCTTTTCCTGATAAAAATTTATCTAAAAAAAGTATTTCTTTTTCCATAAGTATTCCTATGCATTTGCATTTTTTGTTAAATAATTTTGGAAGAACACTTACAGAGGAATGTAAACGATGAGATACTGAAAAAGCATCATTTACATAAAAATCTGCTAATTTTGCCAAATTTTTAGAAAAGTTTATATCTTCTTTTTCTTCTTCTTGATAAAATCTAAGATTTTCCAATAATAATATTTCTCCCGTTTTAAGTTCATTTGCTTTTTTTTCTGATTTTTCGCCTATACAATCATTATGAAATTTAACAGTAGTATTTAATTCGTCAGAAAGATAATTGACTAAAAATTTAAGGGAAAAATTTTTTGAAAATTTTCCTTTTGGTCTACCAAAATGAGAAATAAGTATCACTTTTCCTTTATCAGAAAGGATTTTTTTAATAGTAGGAATACTATATTGAATACGTGTATCATCTATTATTTGATAATTTTCATTAATTGGAACATTAAAATCTACTCTTATTAAAACTTTTTTTCCTTCAAAATTAAAATCTCGAACAGTTTTTATTTTTTTCATATTTACATTCTATTGAACTTATCACTAATTATCTTATCTATAATATTCGTTAATTAGTTTCGATTATTTTCTATTTTTAATATTTAATATTAATTTTAATTTATTAATATTGATATTTTATCAATTTTTCTATTATACTTGTTTATTTTTATTATGTTATATGTAGATTTGATATTGCTTATGTATTTTTTTTTTCACAGAAAAAATACAAATACAAAATTAATAACATTTATCGTTTAATTAAGTATTATGCAAGTATTAAAATATTAAAATATTATATAAATAAATATATTATATTTGATTTAGTTGAAATTAAATATAATATAGATCTACAATAATGGTAATAGCAATAGGATCTGATCATACTGGATTGTTTTACAAAGGTTTAATTATTGATTTTCTAATAAAAAAAGGACATAAAGTTAAAGATTTTGGATATTCTGGATATAATTCAGAAAAAGTTGATTATCCAGATTTTGTTCATCCTACAGCTAAATTTGTAGAAGAAGGTAAAGCAAATTTTGGAATAGTATTATGTGGTAGTGGAAATGGAGCAGCTATGACTGCGAATAAATACAATAAAATTCGTGCAGCATTAGTTTGGAAAAAAGAAATTGCTTATCTAGCAAGGAAACATAATGATGCTAATATAATTAGTTTACCAGCACGTTTTATAAATAAAGAGTATCTATTAGAAATAATAGAAGTATTTATAAATACTAATTTTGATGGAGGAAGACATCAAATAAGAATAGAAAAAATTTCTTTAAAATAAACTTATCCTCAGTAGCTCAGTTGGTTAGAGCACCTGACTGTTAATCAGGGTGTCGCTGGTTCGAATCCAGCCTGAGGAGCAAGCAAATAATATATAATAATTTTATAACTTTATTTTATTCATTAGAAATAAATTTAGATACGAGGTTCATAGCTTCTTTTTTTGCTTCTAATAAATCGATATTTAATAAAACAAAATCAAATTTTTTAGCATATCGTTGTTCTTCTTTTGCTTTATTTAAACGTAAATCAATTTTTTCTTTAGATTCTGAATTTCTTAAAATTAATCTTTCTCTTAATTTTTCTATAGATTCAACCATTATAAATATAGATAAAGAATTATGAGGAAATTGTTTTTTTAAATTTAAACCACCTTTAACATCTATATCAAATAATATATGTTTATTATTTTTCCAATTTTTATGGATTTCACTTTTTAAAGTTCCATAAAAAATTCTAGGATATACTTCTTCCCATTCTGCAAATTGTAGTTTTTTTATTTTATAAATAAAGGTTTCTATAGAAATAAAATAATAATCTTTTCCATGTATTTCTTTATTTCTACTATTTCTAGTAGTACATGATGTAGAAAATTTTAATTCTGGAATTTTTGACAATAAATAATTTGAAATAGTACTTTTTCCAGAACCAGAAGGTCCTGATAAAATGATCATTTTTCCTTTTTTCATTATTATTTTTTTTAATTAATTTCTTAAATTTGTCTTTAATATTTATGGAGAATTAAATTTTTATAAAAATTATATGAAAATAGGTATAGTAGGTGTTACAGGAATGGTAGGACGTGTAATGATGGATCTTTTAGATAAAAGAAATTTTCCATTGAAAGAGTTATATATTTCTGCTTCCAAAAAGTCTATAGGTAAAGAGTTTTTTTTTAGAAAAAAAAAACATAGAGTAATTGGGATAGAAGATGTTTTATTAAAAAAACCAAATATCGTTTTATTTTCCGCAGGATCTAACATTTCAAAAAAATGGGCTCCTGAATTTGAAAAAATAGGTTCTATAGTTATAGATAATTCTTCTGCATGGAGAATGGATTCTAGTAAAAAATTAATAGTTCCTGAAATAAATGCTTATTTACTTAATAAAAATGATAAAATTATAGCTAATCCAAATTGTTCTACAATACAGTTAGTTATGGTATTATACCCATTGCATATAAAGTATACGATAACTAGAATTGTTGTATCTACATATCAATCAGTTACAGGAACTGGAAAAAAAGCTTTAGATCAACTATATAATGAAGAAAATAATAATAATAATGTAAAAAAAGTATATCCTCATCCTATTTATCAAAATGTTATTCCTCATTGTGATTCTTTTTCAGAAGAAAATTACACTTTAGAAGAAATAAAACTTATGAAAGAGACAAAAAAAATAATGAATGATAATAAAGTGAATATAACAGCTACTGCTGCACGTGTTCCTGTTATAGGAGGACATTCTGAGTCTGTAAACATTACATTTAAAAATAAACCAAATATAGATTTTATACCTAAAATTTTATCAAATATAAAAGGAGTTATTGTTTTAGACAATCCTAAAAAAAATGTTTATCCCATGCCAATTTTAGCTAAAGGAAAAGATGAAGTTTTTGTTGGTAGAATACGAAAAGATGACTCATTTCCTAATTCTATAAATATTTGGATTGTTGCAGATAATTTACGAAAAGGTGCAGCTACTAACGCAATTCAAATTGCAGAATATTTGAAAAATATATATTGATTAATTTTTATTGATGATAATTGTATATTCTCCTAGTATTTTTTTTACATTTTTTTTATAAAATGTAATTATTTCTTTTATATTTCCTCTTATAATTTCCTGAAATACTTTTGATATTTCTTTGCATATGGCTATATTTTTATCTAATCCAAAGAAAAATATAAGATCATCCAATGTTTTCAATAATCTGTGAGGAGATTCATACAGGACTATTGTCCTATTTTCTTTGGATAATATTTCCAATTTTTTATTTTTTTTTTTTTAGGTAAAAAACCAATAAAAGTGAATTCATTAATAGAAAAACCAGAGCTAACTAAAGCTGGAATTAACGCAGTTGGACCAGGTAAACATTCTATAGGAATAAATTTTTGTATACATGATCTGATAAGTAAGTACCCTGGATCGGATATACCAGGAGTACCTGCACTTGATATTAATGCTAATTTTTCTCCTTTTTCTATTCTTTTTAGAATGTAATTAGTGATGCAATGCTCATTGTAAATATGATAACATTTTGTTTTAGTTTTAATTTTGTAAAAGTTTAATAATTTTTTAGATGTTTTATAATTTTCTATTAAAATTAGATCTACTTCATTTAAAATTCTTAAAGCTCTAAAAGTAAAATCTTCTAAGTTTCCTATAGGTGTAGGTACTATATATAACATCTTATTAATTTTATTAATTAATTTAATTTCTAAATTAATATAAAAAAATAAGTATTTATAACACATTTTTTCTATATAATAAAAATTTACATAAATTTTGTTATATAGAAAATTCATTTTACTTATAATTAATAATATTAATATAAATTCAATTTATAATTCTGATTTGTAAAATACTTTTTCAATATTTCATCATAAAATAATTAATAATTTTATTCATAATTGTAGTCAATGCATTATTAAAATAATTAATAATTAATTAATGCTGATGAAATAAATAATAATGAGAGGTAAACAATATATATTTAGAAGCCGTTTAGTCTCCGGAGAGATTATATTCAAATATGATTTGAATGGATTCTTAAGGGAAATTGTTTTTCCAGAGAAACTTTCTTTATCCCATTATATATGGATAGGTAAATATTTGCCTTATAATGAATCTGTTATAAATAAAATGAAAAGCTCAAGAGCTTCATTTTCTATAGAAGAAATTCCTGCTGACTTATCCTTTAATAGATTTTGGACAGATTATAGATATAAAGTAGGAAAAAAAAAAATGGCTGAAAATATATGGAATAGAATGTCATTATCTGATAGAGTTAAAGCTTTATCATATATTCCAAAATATTTAGATCATGTAAAAAGAACGGGACATGATCAAGCTTATCCAACTACTTATTTAAATCAGAGATACTTTGATAGTTAAGTTAGTTTATTAAAGTTTTTTTTAAAATATTAATAGCTTCCTCTAAATTTAGAGATTCAAAGAATACTTTATCTTCAATTGGAATTGATAAGTTTTTATATTTTATATGAATACCTTGTTTATTTATTTTTAAAAATATTTCTTCTCCATTAAAAAATCCTAATGACTTTGGTAATTTTAAAATTTTAATAGCTTCTTGAAGAGATATAGTATTCATTTTTTTGATGTTTAATAAGGGATAAAATTGAGGTCTATTTTTTTCATGGAATTCTCCTACTTGAATAACAGGACCAAATCTAGCGATTTTAACAAAAATTTTCCTTTTAGAAGTGGGATCTACACCAAGAAAACGTTCTTTATTAATTTTTTCAACATGTTTTTCAACATACTGTATTTTTTTTATAAATTCTTTATAAAAATTTTTAATTATTAAAATCCATGATTTTTTTCCTATAGCTATATCATCTAAACTTTTTTCCATCTTTGCTGTAAAATGATAATCTGTTATTTCTTTAAAATTTTTTTTTAAAAATTTAATGGTTAAAAATCCCATATCCGTAGGAAAAAATTTATTTTTTTCTATTTCAACTATTTCAACTTTTTTTTCAAAAATATTATTCTTTTTTATAAAGAAAATTTTTTGTTTTTTTATTTTCTTTATTATTTTTTGTTTAATTATATAATTTCTTTTTTGCAAAGTATTTATTATGGGAACATAAGTAGATGGTCTTCCTATTCCTAATTTTTCTAAATCTCTTACTAAAGAAGCTTCACTATGCCTATAAATATTATTTTTAACAATTTGTTTAGCTAAAAATTCTACATTATTTAATGTATCTTGTTCTTTTATTTCTTCTATAAAATCTTTTTCTTTATCTTTTTTACTAGAATCTAGAATTGTAAATCCATCGAAAACAATATATTTTTTTGTATAAGAAAATAATTCTTCAAAATTAGAAGATTGAATAAAAAAAATTTTTTTTTCTGTGATACAATCAGACATTTGTCCTGCAATTGTACGTTTCCATATGAGTTTATAAAGATTTTTTTGATCAGTATCTAAAGATACTAAATAACGTTTATTGATAATAATATTATTAATAACTGTTGGACGGATAGATTCATGAGCTTCTTGTGAAAATTTTTTTTTCAAAAATTTATTTTTAGCAAATAAATACACATTTCCATATGTATCTATTATAAAATCCCTTATCTTCGATAAGATTTCATCAGATATTCTTGTACTATCTGTACGATGATATGTAATATATCCTTTTTCATATAATTTTTGTGCTAACAGCATAGTTTTTGATATAGAATAATTCAGTTTAACTGATGCTTCTTGTTGTAAAGAAGATGTTGTAAAAGGTATTGGAGATATTTTTTTTTCTTGTTTTGTAACGATTTTTTTTATTTTAAAAGTAGAATTTGTACATGATAATAAAATATTTTTCATTTTTTCTTCATTATCTATCTTTTTTTCTATTTTTGTTGTAAATATTTTATTTTTTTTATGTTCAAAAGTTCCATATATATAATAATGTTGCAAAGAGATATTTTTTTCTTTTATTTCTTTTTCCCTTTCTATTATTAATCTTAACGCTACAGATTGCACTCTTCCAGCAGATAACCCTTTTCCAATCTTTTTCCATAATATAGGAGATAATTTAAATCCAACCAATCTATCTAAAATACGTCTTGCTTGTTGAGCATATATTAAATCGTAATTTAGTGTTCTTGGATTTTTAATAGCAAAAAAAATTGATTTTTTTGTAATCTCATGAAAAACAATTCTTTTATATTTTCCATCTTGAATATTAAATCTTTTACATATTTGATATGCTATTGCTTCTCCTTCACGGTCTTCATCAGAAGCTAACCAAATATTTTTATAATTTTTTATTAAATTATCTAAGCATTGAACTATATTCTTTTTTTTAGGTAAAACAACATAATTAGGTTTAAAATCTTCCTGTATGTTAATTCCCAATTCCTTTTCTGGAAGGTCTATAATGTGTCCATAACTTGGAGTTACATAATAATTTTTACCTAGAAATGTTTGGATAGTTTTAGCTTTTGTAGGAGATTCTACAATTACTAGATTTTCTTTCATTTTATATCATTATTGATTTCTATCAATGATAAAATTTATCATTATTTTTAAAGTTCTTTTAATTTTTCCCTCTGGATAATATTCTAGTATTTTCAATGCATTATTGCGAAATAACATCATTTTTTTAGTTGCATATTCTAGTCCTCCATATTTTTTAACATATGCTATTATTTGATCTCTTTTTTTTTCATCATAATTTTTTATAGAATTTAATATCCACTCTTTTTCCTTTTTAGTAGATTTTTGAATGCTATATATTAATGGAAGTGTAATTTTTTTTTCCCTAAGATCTATTCCTACAGGTTTTCCTGTGAAATTTTCTTTAGTTTCTTGATAATCAAATAAATCATCTTTTATTTGAAAAGCTATTCCTGTAAAAGCTCCAAGTCTTCTCATTTTTAATGCTGTTTTTTCATCTACATTAACTGAACGAGCGCCTGCTTCACAAGAAGCAGCAATCAAACTAGCTGTTTTATAATAAATAATTTTATTATAAATATTTTCGTTTATATTCAATGATTTTCCTATCTGAAATAACTCAACTTCACTCATATTTTTTATTGTTTTGCATATAATTTTTAGCAGATCATAATAGTTATTGTTCGTCGCTAAAAGGAGACTTTTAGACAATAAATAATCACCTACTAAAACAGCAGTTTTATTCTTCCATATAGCATTAATAGAAGAAGATCCACGACGAAAAAAGCTATTGTCAACAACATCATCATGTATAAGTGTAGCTGTATGAATTAGTTCTATAACACAAGCTGTATGATATGTTTTTTTCTGAACTTTTCCGAGCATTTTCGCTATTAAAAATACAAATATTGGACGTATTCGTTTTCCTTTTTTATGAATAATAAAATGTGTTATTTTATCGATCAGTGCTACCTTACTTTTAATAATATCAAAAAATTGATTTTCAAATTCTTTTATTTCTATTTCTATTGTATTCTTTATTTTTTCTAAAATTATCTTCATATAATGCCTAAGAACTTTAATTATTGATTCAATAAGTTATTAAATAGATAAAATCAAAATATTTTTTTATTTATAAAATTAACATTGCATCTCCATATGAAAATAATCTATATTTTTTTTGTATAGCTATTTGATATGCTTTCATAATTAGATCGAAACCTGTAAAAGCTGCTACCATCATTAATAATGTAGATTTAGGCATATGAAAATTTGTAATTATAGAATTAGCTATGCTAAAATTATAAGGAGGAAAGATAAATTTATTTGTCCATCCTAAAAATGGATTTAAATTTTTATTAGAAGAAACAGAGCTTTCTATAGCTCTCATAGAAGAAGTTCCTACAGCGCATATTTTTTTTTTTTCTTGTATAGCATTATTTATTATTCTACATGTTTCTTCATTTATAAAACATTTTTCAGAATCCATCTTATGTTTTGAAATATCTTCTACTTCTACTGGAAGAAAACTTCCTAATCCTAGGTGAAGAGTTATTTCTACTAAATTTATTCCTTTTATTTCCAGTTTTTTTAATAAATGTTTAGAGAAATGTAATCCAGCTGTTGGTGCTGCAACTGATCCTTCTTTTTTAGCGTATATAGTTTGATAACGTTCTTTATCACTTATTTCTGTAAGTCTATTGATGTATTTTGGTAACGGAGTATTTCCTAATTCCTTTATTTTTTTTATAAACTCTTCATAAGTTCCATTAAAATGAAGTTGTAAAATTCTTCCTCTAGAAGTAGTATTATCTATGACTTCTCCAGTTAATCCATGTCCAAAATTTAATTTATTTCCAACTCTAACTTTTCTTGCAGGATCTACTAGAACATCCCATGTTCTATCTTTATGATCTAATTCTCTAAGTAAAAATACTTCTATTCTAGCATCTGTTTTTTCTTTATTACCAAATAGTCTAGCAGGAAAAACTTTAGTGTTATTTAAAATAATGGAGTCCCCTTCTTCAAAATATTGATGTAAATCTTTGAATAATTTATGTTCAATTTTTTTGCTATTTCTATGAATAATCATTAATTTGGATTCATCTCTTTCTTGAGATGGATATTTTGCAAGAAGATCTGAAGGAAAATTAAAATTAAAATCTGAGGTTCTCATACAACAATATGATAATATTTTTGTTAAAAATGTAAAAATTGTAAATAAAATTTTTATCAAAAATAGATATATTTTTTTCCAACAAAAAAAATATATCTACATTTATTCTTTATTTTATTTACAATTTTTTTTTTTTTAAAAAAAAAATATGTATAATTGCAATCTTGATATTGTTCTTTGATTGATTAAAAAAAGCTTCTAGACCTGGTAACTTCGTTAATTTTTAATTTTTAAGATATTTTTGATATTATTATTTTACAACGAAGAGTTTGATCCTGGCTCAGGATGAACGCTAGCGGCGGGCTTAACACATGCAAGTCGAGGGGCAGCATGAAATCTATGTTTTCATAGATTTTGATGGCGACCGGCGTACGGGTGCGTAACACGTACGTAACCTACCTTTTGCTAGAAAATAGCCTGAGGAAACTCGGATTAATATTCTATAGTATAATGCGACCGCATGGTTACATTATTAAAGCAGAAATGTGGCAAAAGATGGACGTGCGTCCGATTAGTTAGTTGGTAAGGTAAAGGCTTACCAAGACTATGATCGGTAGGGGGCCTGAGAGGGTGATCCCCCACACTGGTACTGAGACACGGACCAGACTCCTACGGGAGGCAGCAGTGAGGAATATTGGTCAATGGAGGAAACTCTGAACCAGCCACGCCGCGTGCAGGAATAAGGCCTTATAGGTTGTAAACTGCTTTTGTTTAGGAATAAAAATTTCTACGTGATAGAAATTGTGAATGTACTATACGAATAAGTGTCGGCAAACTCCGTGCCAGCAGCCGCGGTAATACGGAGGACACAAGCGTTATCCGGATTTATTGGGTTTAAAGGGTGCGTAGGCGGTTTATTAAGTCAGTAGTGAAATATTACAGCTTAACTGTTAAAACTGCTATTGATACTGGTAGACTTGAGTGAGATTGAAGTAGCTGGAATGTGTGGTGTAGCGGTGAAATGCATAGATATTACACAGAACACCGATAGCGAAAGCAGGTTACTAAATCTATACTGACGCTGAGGCACGAAAGCGTGGGGAGCAAACAGGATTAGATACCCTGGTAGTCCACGCCGTAAACGATGATCACTAGTTGTTGGATTTTTCCAGTGGCTAAGCGAAAGTGATAAGTGATCCACCTGGGGAGTACGGTCGCAAGGCTGAAACTCAAAGGAATTGACGGGGGCCCGCACAAGCGGTGGAGCATGTGGTTTAATTCGATGATACGCGAGGAACCTTACCAAGGTTTAAATGTACTACGAGTAAGCTAGAAATAGTTTAGTCTTCGGACGGAGTACAAGATGCTGCATGGTTGTCGTCAGCTCGTGCCGTGAGGTGTTGGGTTAAGTCCCTTAACGAGCGCAACCCTTGTTGTTAGTTGCCATCGAGTAATGTCGGGGACTCTAACAAGACTGCCGACGCAAGTCGAGAGGAAGGTGGGGATGACGTCAAATCATCACGGCTCTTATACCTTGGGCTACACACGTGCTACAATGGTCGGTACAAAGGGTTGCTACTGGGTGACCAGATGCTAATCTCTAAAAGCCGATCTCAGTTCGGATTGGAGTCTGCAACTCGACTCTATGAAGTTGGAATCGCTAGTAATCGCATATCAGCCATGATGCGGTGAATATGTTCCCGGGCCTTGTACACACCGCCCGTCAAGCCATGGAAGTCGGTGGTACCTGAAATCGGTGCCCATAAAAGGAGCTGCTTAAGGTAAAATTGATAACTGGGGCTAAGTCGTAACAAGGTAGCCGTACCGGAAGGTGCGGCTGGAACATCTCTTTTTTAGAGTATTATTCTTAATATTAAAAAGATTACGAATAATTCTAGGCTAGAAGCTTTTTTACTTAAATAAAAATAAAAAATAGAAGGGAGATTGATTAACGTCAGTCTCGTAGCTCAGACGGTTAGAGCGCTACACTGATAATGTAGAGGTCCGCGGTTCAATTCCGCGCGAGACTACGCATAGATGTGTTTTGGGGAATTAGCTCAGCTGGCTAGAGCGCCTGTTTTGCACGCAGGAGGTCGTCGGTTCGATTCCGATATTCTCCACAATTAAAAATGAAAGTTCTTTGACATACATAATATACAACAACATACGAGGAATAAAAAAAGCTAATGAAGGGCGTATGGTGGATGCCTTGGCTCTGAGAGGCGAAGAAGGACGTGATAAGCTGCGATAAGCTGTGGGGATTGGCACATACAAATTGATCCACAGATGTCCGAATGGGGAAACCTATCATATAGATCATATGATATTACTTAAATTTTAAGTAAAGCAAACCTAGAGAACTGAAACATCTAAGTATCTAGAGGAAAAGAAAACAAAAGTGATTCCGTTAGTAGCGGCGAGCGAAATCGGAATAGCCCAAACCATTATAGTTTAGGCTATAATGGGGTTGTAGGTCTACAATAAAGGATTATTTTTTTATAGCAGAATAATTTGGAAAAATTAACCATAGAAGGTGATAGTCCTGTATGCGAAATAGAGAAATTACCTTCGTAGGAACCTGATTAGGACGGGACACGGGAAATCTTGTCTGAATCTACCGGGACCATCCGGTAAGGCTAAATACTACTCAGAGACCGATAGTGAACTAGTACCGTGAGGGAAAGGTGAAAAGTACTTCTAGTAGAAGGGTGAAATAGATCCTGAAACCATACGCTTACAAGCTGTCGGAGCCTTTTAGTAAGGTGACGGCGTGCCTTTTGCATAATGAACCTACGAGTTAATTTTTTCGGCAAGGTTAAGTAGTTTTGCTACGGAGCCGTAGCGAAAGCGAGTCTGAATAGGGCGTATAGTCGGAAGAATTAGACGCGAAACCGAGTGATCTACCCATGAGCAGGTTGAAGCTATGGTAACACATAGTGGAGGACCGAACCGGTTGACGTTGAAAAGTCTTCGGATGACTTGTGGGTAGGGGTGAAAGGCTAATCAAACTCGGAGATAGCTCGTACTCCCCGAAATGCATTTAGGTGCAGCATCGTGTTAAGTAATACAGAGGTAGAGCTACTGATTGGATGAAGGGGTTTCATCACCTACTAATTCCTGACAAACTCCGAATGCTGTTATTATGTTTCACGGTAGTGAGGGCATGGGTGCTAAGGTCCATGTCCAAGAGGGAAACAACCCAGACCATCAGTTAAGGCCCCAAAGTATATATTAAGTTGAACTAACGAAGTTTAGTTACTTAGACAGCTAGGATGTTAGCTTGGAAGCAGCTATTCATTTAAAGAGTGCGTAACAGCTCACTAGTCGAGTGATTAAGCATGGATAATAATCGGGCATAAATATATCGCCGAAACTATGGAATTTATTTTAAAAGATAAATTGGTAGGGGAGCATTGTAATAGCGTAGAAGTTGTATCGTAAGATATGGTGGAGTTATTACAAAAGAAAATGTAGGTATAAGTAACGATAATGCAGGAGAGAAACCTGCACACCGAAAAACTAAGGATTCCTCAGCTATGTTAATCAGCTGAGGGTTAGTCGGTCCCTAAGATGATATCGAAAGGTGTAGTCGATGGGAAACCGGTTAATATTCCGGTACTTGCTTTTATTGCGATAGGGGGGACGGAGCAATGAAACTATCGCGTACGGACGGAAGTGTACGTTGAAATAGTTAGGTATAAAATATACAGGAAAATCCGTATGTTTTGCTGATCTATGATAGTACCACAATCCTTCGGGAAAGTGGATAGTATAGGTAAGAGCTTCCAAGAAAATCCTCTAAGCTTCAGATAAAAGTAAACCGTACCAAAACCGACACAGGTAGTTAAGGAGAGAATCCTAAGGTGCTCGAGTGATTCACGGCTAAGGAACTAGGCAAAATGAACCTGTAACTTCGGAAGAAAGGTAGCCTTCCTTTATTAGGAAGGCCGCAGCGAAGAGATCCAGGCGACTGTTTATCAAAAACATAGGACTCTGCTAAATTGAAAAATGATGTATAGGGTCTGACACCTGCCCAGTACTGGAAGGTTAAAGAAGAAAGTTAGCTTTTTTTAGCAAAGCTTTTAACTGAAGCCCCAGTAAACGGCGGCCGTAACTATAACGGTCCTAAGGTAGCGAAATTCCTTGTCGGGTAAGTTCCGACCTGCACGAATGGTGTAACGATCTGGAAACTGTCTCAGCCGTGAGCTCGGTGAAATTGTAATATCGGTGAAGATGCCGATTACTCGCAATGGGACGAAAAGACCCTGTGAACCTTTACTATAGCTTCGTATTGATTTTGATTAGAAAATGTGTAGGATAGGTGGGAAACTTTGAAGTATTGTCGCCAGGCAATGTGGAGTTGCCCTTGAAATACCACCCTTTTTTTAGTTGAAATCTAACTTAATCTAAAAATTAAGAACATTGCGTGGTGGGTAGTTTGACTGGGGTGGTCGCCTCCAAAAAGGTAACGGAGGCTCCCAAAGGTACCCTCAACACGTTTGGTAATCGTGTGTAGAGTGTAATGGCATAAGGGTGCTTGACTGTGAGACTTACAAGTCGATCAGGTACGAAAGTAGGGCATAGTGATCCGGTGGTTCCGTATGGAAGGGCCATCGCTCAAAGGATAAAAGGTACTCCGGGGATAACAGGCTAGTCTCCCCCAAGAGCTCACATCGACGGGGAGGTTCGGCACCTCGATGTCGGCTCGTCACATCCTGGGGCTGAAGAAGGTCCCAAGGGTTGGGCTGTTCGCCCATTAAAGTGGCACGCGAGCTGGGTTCAGAACGTCGTGAGACAGTTCGGTCTCTATCTATTGCGAGCGTTAGAAGCTTGAGTGGACCTGATTCTAGTACGAGAGGACCGAATTGGACGAACCTCTGGTGTATCAGTTGTATCGCCAGGTGCATCGCTGAGTAGCTAAGTTCGGAAGAGATAAGCACTGAAAGCATATAAGTGCGAAACTCTCCACAAGATTAGGCTTCTTTTAAGGGTCGTTGTAGATGACAACGTTGATAGGCTATAAGTGTAAAGACAGTAATGTCATAGCTGAGTAGTACTAATTACCCGTAGGCTTTTAAATTCCTCATGTTGTTTGTATATTATGTATGTTAAAAAATTAGAAATTCTTAAAGAAGAAAATAAGACTTTATGGGTGGTTATAGCAATATGGACCCACCTCTTCCCATTCCGAACAGAGAAGTGAAACATATTAGCGCTGATGGTACTGGTTTATACCGGGAGAGTAAGTCGCCGCCCATTTTTTCTACAGCAAACTTTCTGAATATAAATCTCTACTTTTTATATCTGCACGAAGTACACTTTCACTTCTATAATAATAAAGACTCTTTAAGCCAATTTTCCAAGCTTCAACATGAACTCTATTTATATATTTTGCTGGAGTTTCTTGATGAAAAGCTAGATTAATGCTTTGTCCTTGATCAATATATTTTTGCCGTATACTTGCTTGTTTTATTAATTCTAATTGATTAATTTCTTTAAAACACCTAAAAACATTTTTTTGTTTTTCACTCAAAGCTGTTAAACCAAGACAAGAACCTTTTTCGTTAGCTATCTGCTCCCAAACTTCTGGAATATTGTATCCTTTTTCTATAAGAACTTTTTCTAAATAAGGATTCTTACGAATATGCATTCCTTTTGCATCATCATCCACGTATATATTTGCAGCTATAGGTTCTATACCTTGAGAAAGTCCTCCTGCAAGTTTTGCAGAACTTCTATTAGGAGCCATAGCCATTAAAGTTAAATTTCTTTTTCCTGTCCCAATATTCCATTCAGATTCTCCATATTCTTTCGCTAAATATTTAGTAGCTTTTAGAGATTCTAATTGTATATTTTTAAATATATTTTTTGTTAGAATTATAGATTCCGTAGATATAAAAGGAATCATTTTGGATTGCAAATAGGAATGCCAACCTAAAGCGCCTAAACCTAGTGCTCTGCTTTTTTCTGCAAAACGAACAGCATCTTCTATACCTCTTATGCTTTTTCCTTTATCAATAAATTCCTGTAAAACAGCATCAAGAAATAGAATAGCATAAAAAACAGTTTTTGTATTTTTCCATTCTACATACTTATATAAATTTAAAGAAGATAAACAACATACTAAAGTATGATTTTCATCTGTTGGCAACATAATTTCGGAACAAAGATTACTATGATATATCTTTAATCCATGTTTTTTCCAATTTTCTGGAAGATTTTTATTAGCATTATCTATAAAAAACAAGTATGGTTCTCCAGTTTTAACACGTTCTTTAAGGGTATTTATCCATAAACTTCTTTCTTTTCCATTTTTTTCTATAACCTCTTCCATAAATGAATCAGATATAATTACACCTTGATGAACATTATGACATTGCCGATTTATATCCCCTTTAGGTTCTCTTATTTTTAAAAATTCAGGAAACTCTTTATGTTCTATATTTAAATAAATAGCAACAGCACCTCTCCTTGTTCTTCCTTGTTTACTAGCCACTATAGCGCTATCATATGATTTTATAAAAGGAATAATTCCATCAGAAACACCTAATGATCCATTTTTTATGGAACTACCTATCGGTCTTATTAGACTAAAATCATACGAAGTTCCACCTCCATGTTTACTCAAAATTGCCATTTCCAAATTTTTTCTATAAATTTCATACATGCTATCCCCTACTCTTGCAGAAAAACAACTAATGGGAAGACCTTTTTCTGTACCAAGATTTACCATTACTGGTGTAGATGGAATTAACCATCCATTCCAAAAAATATTAAAGAATTCATTTTCTATTTTTGGTTTTTTAAGAATTCTTGACGCATTTTTTGCTAATCTTTTATATGCTTCAAATGGAGTTTCTCCATCCAATAAATATCCACCTTTAATCGTTGTTAAATATAATTCATTATTAGCCCAAATAGGAAAATCTCTATCTATTTTCCATCCTTCTTTTTCTGCAATAGGGTGTGTTTCCATTTTAATTTTAGAACTATTTTTTTCTTTCCTTTTCTATTTTTTCTTTTAATTTAGCTAATCCAGCTATATCTCCAAGAGTAGATTTTTCTAATTTTCTGTTTCTTATACGTTGTTCTTTCTTTTGATCTTTATCACGATAAACAGATGTATGAGAAACAACAATTTTTTTAGTATCCTTATTAAATTCAATTATTTTAAATTCAACCTTTTCTCCTTTCTTTGGGTAAGAACCATTTTTTCTTTCTAAAAAACGTAAAGGAGAAAATGCTTCAATATTTTCATTTTCTATAAATTTAACGGAGGATCCTTTTTCAAAAACATTGGAGATGACTCCTTGATGAATGCTTCCAACATTATATATTTTTTCATATCCATCCCATGGATTATCCGTTAATTGTTTATGACCTAAATTTAATCTTCTACTTTGAGGGTCCACTGAAAGCACAATAACTTCTAACTTATCGTTAATATTACAAAATTCAGAAGAATGTTTTAACTTTTTCGTCCATGTTAAATCATTCGTATAAATAACTCCAGATATTCCTTTTTCCAATCCTAAAAGAACTCCAAAATTCGTAAATTTTTTTACGATTCCTATGTGTTTAGAACCTACAGTATATTTATTCTGTATGTTTATCCAAGGATCTTCGGTAAGTTGTTTTACACTTAGAGACATTTTTCTTTCTTGACGATCTATTGTTAATATTACAGCTTCTAACTCATCTCCTATTTGCACAAAATCTTGAGTAGAAGATAAATCGGTTGACCAAGACATTTCACTAATATGCAACAAAGCTTCTACACCTGGTATAATCTCTACAAAAGCTCCATAATCAGCTAAAACAGTAACTTTACCTTTAACTTTACTTCCTACTTTTAAATCTTTATCTAAAGAATTCCAAGGGTGTGGTTGTAATTGTTTCAAACCTAGTTGTACTCTATTTTTTTCCTTATCTACACCTAACACAACAAATTTTAATTCTTGTTCTAATTGAACTACCTCTGTAGGATGATTTATATGTGGCCAACTCATATCAGTAATATGAAGTAACGCATCTACACCTCCTAAATCTACAAAAGCACCATAAGGTAGAATATTTTTTATTTTTCCTTCTAAAACCTGCCCCTTATCCAATTTTGATATCATTTCCTTTCTCTGTTCTTCTATATCTTTTTCTATTAACACTTTATGTGAAACTACCACGTTTTTTGTTTTCTGGTTAATTTTAACAACTTTTACTTCTATTGTTTTTCCTACATAAGTATCATAATCTCTGACAGGTTTCACATTTATATGTGATCCTGGTAAAAAACATTCAATGTTAAATATTTCTACAATTAACCCTCCTTTTGTTCTAGCAGCTACATAACCTAATATAACTTCTGATTTTTCATAAGCCTGATTTATTTTTTGCCAATTTCTTAATGTTTTTGCTTTTAAATAGGATAAAATACATTGTCCTTTATAATCTATTTTAACAACCATTACTTCTATATTTAGGCCAACTTTAATATCAAAATTTCTAAATTCACTTATAGGAATAGCTCCTTCCGCTTTAAAACCAATATCCACAATAACAGTTTTATCTGTTATATATGTGATAATTCCCTGATATATCTCTAACTCATGAATATCTGGTAAAGTATTTACATATATTTTTTCTTCTTTTTTTCTTTCCTTTTGTATATCATTATTTAAATGAGTTTCGTACTTCGTCCAATCAAAACTTTTTCTTTTTTCCCCATGATTATTAATTTTTAAATTTTCATTGTTTTTTTCGGATAAAAGGATTGTTTTTCTTTTTATTTCTTCGGTTTGATTAGACATAATATTTATTATTTTTCTTTTTTTTTCTATAAAAGTCTATTTTACAAATAAATAGAGAATAAAATTAACTGGTATTTGATTAGTAATTCTCGTTTATTTATTATTATTTTTATAAAAAAATAGATAATACAAAACTAATAATTTTTCATTAACTTTTTCTACTAATTCAAATAAAATGTATTTTATATTCGATACTGAAACTACTGGATTACCTATTTCTTATAATTTCCCTATATCTAACACTGATAATTGGCCAAGATTAGTGCAGATTGCATGGCAAAATCATGATCTTATGGGAAATATGATAGACTTTAAGGAATTTATTATAAAACCAGATGATTATGACATCCCTTTTAATGCTTTTAAAATACATGGAATAACTAATGATATAGCAGAAAAATATGGAAAAGATATAAATGATGTTCTTTATGAATTAAAAAAAAGTATTGATAAATCTAAATGCATAATTGGACATAATTTAGAATTTGATATTAAAGTTATTGAATGTGAATTTTATAGAAAAAAAAAAGAAATTTCCTTTCTTAAAAAGAAAAAATTAGATACTAAAATAATATCATCCTCTTATTGTCAATTACCACCTGTAGGAAATAGAAAAAAATTTAAATGGCCAACTTTATCAGAATTGTATAAAAAACTATTTGAAGAAAATATTACAAATTCACACCATGCTGCAAATGATGTAAAAGCTACAGCTCGTTGTTTTTTTGAGCTTTTACGTATTGGAATAATACAACATCAAGATGTTGGGGCTCAACAAGATGTAATTTTAAGATTTAGGAAAAAAAACTTTTCTAAAATATCTACCTCCATGGTTGATTTTGAAAAATCTTCCCCTTCTTATAAAAGAAATAAAAAAATCAATAATAATAAAAAAGATCACATAAAATTAAAAAAATATGAAGATGAATTAAATAAAAAAAGATATTCTCATATTCATAATCATACACATTTTTCTATTCTCAATTCAACAATTGATATACAATCTCTAGTCAATAAATCTGTAGAATTTAATATGCCTGCTGTAGGAATAACAGATTATGGAAATATGATGGGAGCTTTTTATTTTTTAAATGCTATTCGTAATACAAATAAAAAGTATTATCCTGAAAAATCTATAAAGGGGATAATCGGGTGTGAAGTTTTTATATCAGAGAACTATTTACAAAAAAAATTTACCAAAGAAATTCCAGATATAAGATTCAGACAGGTTTTATTATCTAAAAATAAAAAGGGATATCAAAATTTAACAAAACTTTGTTCTTTAGGATTCATAGAAGGTTTTTATGCCGGTATTCCTAGAATAGGAAAAAACTTGATTGAAAAATATAGCAGTAATTTAATAGCTTTAACTGGAGATTTAAATTCAGAAATACCATATAGTATATTAAATTTAGGGGTAAAAAAAGCTGAAAATATATTCTTATGGTGGAAGAATCTTTTTGGAGATGATTTTTATATAGAATTGTTACGTCATGGACTAGAAGAAGAAGATTATGTTAATAGTGTTTTACTTAAATTTTCTAAAAAATTTAACGTGAAATATATCGTTCAAAATAATACTTTTTATTTAGATAAGAAAGATGCTAATGCTCATGATATTTTACTTTGCGTAAAAAACATTGAAAAGAAATCAACTCCTATAGGAAAAGGAATAGGTTATAGATTTGGAATGCCAAATCATGAGTTCTATTTTAAAAGTACAGAAGAAATGAGAAAAATATTTTATGATGTTCCGGAATCATTTGATTTTTTAGAAGATTTAGTAAATAAAATAGAATCTTATAGTATTTCACATAAAGTATTATTACCTAAATTTCAAATTCCAAAATCTTTTGAGAATCCAATAGATAAAATTGATGGAGGAAATAGAGGAGAAAATCATTTATTAAAAACAATAACTTATGAAGGAGCAAAAAAACGTTACAAAAAGATAACTAAAGAAATTGAAGAAAGAATTTTATTTGAACTAAAAACAATAGAAAAAACGGGATATCCTGGTTATTTTCTTATTGTTCATAATTTTATTTCTCAGGCTAGAAAAATGAATATATCCGTTGGTCCAGGTAGAGGATCTGTTGCAGGATCTGTTGTTGCTTATTGTTTGAAAATAACTGATATAGATCCTATAAAATATCATCTTCTTTTTGAACGATTTTTAAATCCAGATAGAATTTCTTTACCAGATATAGATATAGATTTTGATGATAAAGGTCGTGAGAAAATCATTGAATGGGTAGTTCAAAAATATGGAAAAAATCAGGTAGCTCAAATTATAACATACGCTACTATGGGAGCAAAATCATCTATTAGAGATACTGCTAGAGTACTAAATCTTTCTTTAAAGGAAACAGATAAAATGGCAAAAATGGTTCCAAATATGCTTTCACTAAAAACAATCTTATCGGAAAAAAATTATAGGAAAGTAAGTAAAGAAGAGTTAAATAATATACAAAAGTTAATAAGTATTGCGAAAAAGGATACTTTAGAAGGAAGAGTATTACGACAAGCAAAAATCATAGAAGGAACAATAAGGAGTACAGGAATACATGCTTGTGGAATTATAATAAGTCCATTTGATATTAAAGAATATGTTCCAGTTTCTGTATCTAAGGAATCAGACTTATTATTAACGCAATTTGATAACAATGTTGTAGAACATGTTGGTTTACTTAAAATAGATTTTTTAGGTCTAAAAACTTTGACTATTATAAAAAATGCTATAGATATTATAGTAAAACTAAAAAATATAAATATCAAAGAATTTTCTTTTCCTCTGGAAGATAAAAAAACTTATAGTCTTTTTCAAAAAGGAGAAACTATAGCCGTTTTTCAATATGAATCTACTGGAATGCAAAAATATTTACGAAAACTAAAACCTGATAAATTCGATGATTTAATAGCAATGAACGCATTATACAGACCTGGACCTTTACAGTATATTCCTAACTTCATATCTAGAAAACATGGTAAAGAAAAGATCACCTATGATTTACCGGTTATGGAAGAATTTCTTAAAGAAACTTATGGGATAACAATATATCAGGAACAAGTAATGTCAATATCCCAAATATTAGCTGATTTTAGTAAAGGAGATGCAGATCTCCTTAGAAAGGCTATGGGTAAAAAACAAAAAGAAGTACTAAACAAGATGAAGGATCAATTCCTTCATAAAGCTATAAGAAAAGGATATCCAAAGGAAATACTAGAAAAAATATGGAAAGATTGGGAATATTTTTCTTGTTATGCTTTTAATAAATCTCATGCTACATGTTATGCTTATATCGCTTTTCAAACAGCTTATTTGAAAGCACATTTTCCACATGAATATATGGCTTCTGTTTTAAGTAATAATATGGATAATATTAAACAATTAACTTTTTTTATTAAAGAATGTAAAAGAATGAAAATATCTGTAATCAGTCCAGATATAAACCAAAGTGATTCTTATTTTAAAGTAAATGATAAAAATTATATTCAATTTGGACTTGCTGGTATTAAAGGAGTTGGAGAAAATGCTGTTAAAGTAATTCTTAAAGAAAGAAAAAAAGGTAAATTTACTTCCATTTATGATTTTGTAAAAAGAATTGATCTACGAATAGTAAATAAGAAAACTTTAGAAAGTTTAATTTTATCTGGATCTTTAGATCTATTTTCTTTCCATAGAGATCAATACTTTTTTGTTGATGATAAAACAAAATTAAGCAATTTAGAAAAAATTATTAGGTTTGGATCAAAATATAAAAAACAGATATTAACAAATAATCTAAAATTAGATAAAAATCCTATTTTTTTTCCCCAAAAAAATATTTATAGTAATCTAGATCTTCTATATAAAGAAAAAGAAGTATTAGGTGTTTATGTGTCCTCCCATCCTTTGGATGAATATTATTATGAAATAAAATATCTTACAAACACTTCTTTAGATAAATTGAACAAAAATGAATCTTTTTTTATTGGTAAAAAAATTTACATATGTGGAATTTTATCAAAAATAGAAAAAAAAACATCTGTAAGAAGTGGAAAAAAATATGGAATATTCTCATTAGAGGATTATCATTCTTCTAGAGAATTTACAATATATGGAGAACAATATCTTCAATATGAACCTATATTGTCCATGAATAATTTATTACACTTATCAATTTATATTGATAAAAAAAATATGGTAAAAATTTTACATATAGAAAAACTACAGGATGTCATAAATAAATTAGTACATAAACTAGTTTTAAAAATTAATATTAATGAATTAAACGATACATTAATTCAAAAAATGGATGAAATTTTTTCCAAGCAAATAGGAAATAAAAAATTATACATTGTTCTTTATGACAAAGAAAGTCGTATTTTTTTAAACTTTGAATCAAAAAAATATGCAATTAATATTAATTCAAAATTTTTAAGGAAATTAGAAAATATGAAGGAGATAGATTTTTATTTGAACTAAAAAATTAAAATTAATTGAAAAGACTTTATTAAATTTGTACTTTGAATAAGTGAAGTAAAAATTATGAAGTATTATTACTTACGATCTGTGCTATACGTTTTTTAGTTAGTGGTTTCTTACAAAGATGAAAATACAAGTTAGAGTATCTTATGAAGATGATACAAAGTATGCTTCTTTAATCTGCAAAAAAATTAAAGAAGCAGCGAAAAGTAGAGGAACTGGTATCGCAGAAAAGGATCCAGAATACATTAAATCAAAAATGATTCATGGAAATGCAGTTATTGCTTTCTGTGATGATAAATTAGCAGGGTTCAGTTATCTTGATCTTTTTCAAGATCAAGAATTTGTTGTTAATTCTGGATTAATTGTATTTCCAGAATTCAGGAAAAAAGGATTAGCTAAAATTATTAAGATTGAAATATTTAAACTTTCTAGAGAAAAATTTCCAAAATCTAAGGTTTTCAGTATTACAACTAGTAATCCAGTTATAAAGATTAATACAGAATTAGGGTTTAAACCTGTTTCTTTTAGCGAATTAACCCAATCAGAAAAATTTTGGAAAGGATGTCGTAGTTGTGCAAATTTTGATATTTTAACTAGAAATAAAAGAAAAATGTGTTTATGCACAGGTCTTTTATATAATCCTAATAAGCAGAATAACAACAATACTACTACTAATAATAATCCTAAGGATAAGGAAACTAAAAATAATGTTATAAGTAATAAGTATAAAAAATACTTATCCTTAGGAGATAAAATTGTTTTAGCTTATAGTGGAGGATTAGACACTTCTTATTGTTTAAAATTTCTTCTTCAAGAAGGATACGAAGTTCATACAGTCATTATTAACACGGGAGGATTCCAAAATGATGAATTAAAAAAAATTGAAAAAAGAGCTTTGAGTATTGGTTCTAAGTCACATCGTTCTATTGATTCCATAGAAGAGTATTATCAAAATTGTATAAAATATCTTATATTCGGTAATATACTTAAAAATAATACTTATCCGCTATCAGTAAGTTCAGAAAGAATTTTTCAAGCTATAAAAATAGCAAATTATGCTACATCTATTCAAGCGAAAGCTATTGCTCATGGTAGTACAGGAGCTGGTAATGACCAAATTAGATTTGATATTGCTTTTCAAATCATTTGTCCAGAAAAAATCACATTATCTCCAATAAGAGATATGAAAATCTCTAGAAAAAAGGAGATTGAATATTTGAAAAATAAAGGAATATCTATTTGTTGGGACAGGGTTAAGTATTCTATAAATAAAGGTATTTGGGGAACGAGTATAGGAGGGGAAGAAACTCTTACTTCTTCTAATGATTTTCCAGAAGAATCTTATCCTACAAAATTAAGCTGTAATAAAAGTGAAAATCTAGAATTAGAATTTGAAAAAGGAGAATTAGTAAGTGTTAATAAAGAAAAAAGCAATGCTATAAATAACATAATAAAAATTGAAAAAATAGCTTCAAAATTTGCTATAGGAAGAGGAATACATATAGGAGATACAATATTAGGAATTAAAGGAAGAGTTGCTTTTGAAGCTTCTGCTGCGATTATTATAATTAAAGCTCATCATTTATTAGAAAAACACATTCTTACCAAATGGCAACTTTACTGGAAAGACCAATTATCCAATTGGTATGGAATGTTGCTTCATGAAGCTCAATACTTAGATCCTGTTATGCGAGATATTGAAAAATTTTTGAAAAGTACACAAGAAAGATTAACTGGTACAGTAAACATAATTCTTTATCCTTATAGATTTCATTTAGTTGGAATAAAATCAAAGTTTGATTTGATGACCTCCCCCAATATAGCACAATATGGAGAAATGAATCATGCTTGGACAGCAGAGGATGTTAAAGGTTTTACAAAAATTTTAAGTAATCAAATGAAAATGTATCATAATTTAAATAATAAAAAAAAAAATGATTGAAATAGGTATTATAGGAGGAACTGGATACACTGCTGGAGAATTAATTAGATTAATAATCCATCATCCAAAATCTAATATTAGAAGTGTAGTAAGCAGAAGCCATCCAGGAGAATTAATTCATTTGATACATCAAGATGTATTGGGAGAAATCGAAAATATTAGATTTACTACTGTAATAGATAAAAATCTAGATGTGGTTTTTCTTTGTTCCGGACATGGAAGATCTAGAAAAGAATTGAATGATATCTCATCTAAAATAAAAGTAATTGACCTAAATCAGGATTTTAGAATATCTTGTCAATCATTTTTCAATGGAAGAAATTTTATTTATGGACTACCAGAATTGCAAAGAGATTTAATAAAAACATCCAATAACATAGCAAATCCAGGCTGTTTTGCCACAGCTATACTTTTATCTATTTTACCATTAGCTTCTAAAAATCTATTAAGAGATATCATCCATATTAGTGCTGTAACAGGATCAACAGGTTCTGGAAGAAAACATAGTGATACCAACCATTTTAGTTGGAGAAATAACAACATATCTACTTATAAAATTTTTAAACATCAACATTTACAGGAAATAAAACAAATTATTCGACACCTACAAAAAGATTTTTCTTCAAAAATTTATTTTGTACCCTACAGAGGAAATTTTTCTAGAGGGATTATAGCTACTACATATACTTATTCAGCATTTCCTTTAGATGAAACTATTTCTATGTATAAAGAATATTATAAAAATCATCCATTTGTATATATTTCTGATATTAATATAGATGTTAAACAAGTAATTAATACTAATAAATGTATTTTACATCTTCTTAAAGAAGAAGATCAATTAATTATTATTAGTATTATAGATAATCTTATAAAAGGTGCTTCTGGTCAGGCAATACAAAATATGAATCTCATGTTTAACCTTGAAGAAGGTTGTGGTTTAAGGCTAAAGTCTGTCCGTTTTTAATTTAAAAAAAATGAAATTATTTGACGTATATCCTATTCTAGATATAGAATTAAACAAAAGTACTGGAGTATATGTTTTCGATATACATGGAAATAAATATCTAGATTTTTATGGGGGACATGCTGTTATTTCTATTGGGCATTCCCATCCATATTATGTAAAAGCTTTAACAGAGCAAATACATAAAATTTGTTATTATTCTAATAGTGTTTTTATTTCTCAAAAAAATAAACTAGCTAAGTTACTTGGAAGTATTTCAGGATATGAAAATTATTCCTTATTTATATGTAATTCTGGAAGTGAATCTAATGAAAATGCATTAAAAATTGCTTCTTTTCATACTGGTAAAAAAAAAGTCATTGCGTTTAAAGGCTCTTTTCATGGAAGAACAAGTGGTAGTGTATCTGTCACAGATAATTACAAAATAGTTTCTCCTTTTAATGCACAACATGAAACAATATTTCATGATTATAAGGATTTGGATATTTTAGAAGAAAAATTAAAAAATAGAGATATTTGTGCTTTAATCATTGAAGGAATTCAAGGTATATCTGGAATTATAGATCCAGGATTCGATTTTTTCTGTAATGTTTGGGCTCTTTGCAAAAAGTATGATACAATTTTTATTATTGATGAAATCCAAAGTGGATATGGAAGAACTGGTGATTTTTTTTCTCATCAATTATATCCTATACAACCTGATTTAATTACTGTAGCTAAGGGAATGGGTAACGGATTTCCTATAGGAGGAGTTTTAATCCATCCTAAATTCAAACCGTATTATGGAATGTTAGGAACTACTTTTGGAGGAAATCATTTAGCTTGCACAGCTGGAATTTCTGTTTTAGAAATTATAAAAAAAGAAAATTTAATTGAAAATGCAAAAAAAATGGGAGAAATATTGTTACAAGAATTACGACTAATTCCAAGGATTAAGGAGGTTAGGGGAAGAGGCCTTATGCTAGGTTTGAAATTCGATTTTCCTATTCATGATCTAAAAAATATTTTAATTTACAAAGAAAAAGTGTTTGTTGGAATATCCAATAATCCATATGTAATACGATTACTCCCTCCAATGAGTATAAACATAAATCATATAAAATTATTTATTAAAAAGTTAAGGAATGCCTTAGTATATCTAGATAAAAAAAATGGAAAATAAAAAAATAATGAGAATGAGAAGAGGAGTTCTTGTATTGGAAGATGGGACAATTTATGACGCTTATCATTTTGGAGCTCCAGTATCGTCTTCCGGAGAGGTTGTATTTAATACAGCTATGACTGGTTATACAGAAAGTATAACAGATCCATCTTACAAAGGGCAAATTTTAACTTTTACTTATCCAATAATAGGAACTTATGGAGTTCCGTATTCTTCTTATAAGGAAAAAATTAGCGAATTTTATGAATCGGATAAAATTCAAGTTTCTGGACTACTTGTTTCTTATTACTCCAATCATCCATATCATTGGAATATGAATTTATCCTTATCTGAATGGTTATATAAAAATGGAATTCCTGGTTTATATGGTGTAGATACAAGATATATTGCTAAAAAACTAAGAGAAAATGGAGGCTCTATGTTGGGAAAAATATTAATGAAAGAAGAAAAAGATAACCATAATTTTTATGACCCTAATGAGGAGAATCTTTCTAAAAAAGTATCTACAAATAAAATAATTGTTTATGGAAATGGAAAACATAAAATACTAATTGTAGATTTTGGATTGAAAAATAATATTTTACGTTGTCTCTTACAAAGAGATTGTACTGTTGTAAGGGTCCCTTGGGATTATGATTTTACTAATGAAGAATATGATGGGTTAATTCTTTCTAATGGACCTGGAAATCCAGAAATTTATGAAAAACCTATACATTATATTCGTATAGTTATGAAAAAAGAACGTCCTATCCCAATATTTGGAATATGTCTAGGAAATCAACTTCTAGGGATTGCTGCTGGAGGAGATACTTACAAATTAAAATATGCACATAGAGGACATAATCAACCAGTTATATCATTACAAACTAGAAGGAGTTTTATTACTTCACAAAATCATGGTTATGTATTGGATACTAAAAATATTTCTGATAAATGGAAAATATTTTTTAAAAATTTAAATGATAATACTTGTGAAGGAATCATTCATAATGATAAACCTTTTTTTTCGGTACAGTTTCATCCAGAAGCTTCAGGAGGGCCTACAGATACCGAATTTCTATTCGATTTTTTTATCAACTCAATTGTTAAAAACAAATAATTAAAAAAATCTTCTAAAATTAGTATGAAAATAGAAAAAGTACTCATCCTGGGATCAGGTGCATTAAAAATAGGAGAAGCAGGTGAATTTGATTATTCTGGGACACAGGCATTAAAAGCTCTTAAAGAAGAGGGCATTTATACAATATTAATTAATCCAAATATAGCTACTGTTCAAACCTCGAAAGAGATTGCTGATAAAGTTTATTTTCTACCACTAACTTCATTTTTTATTGAAAGTGTTATTGATAAGGAAAAACCGCAAGGAATATTACTATCTTTTGGTGGTCAAACAGCATTAAATTGTGGAATTAAACTTTTTAAAGAAGGAATTATAAAAAAATATAAAATAAAAGTTTTAGGAACCCCTATTCAATCCATTATTGATAGTGAAGATAGAAAATTATTTAGAAATAAATTAACTGATATTAATATAAAAACAGCAAAAAGTTTTGTGGTTCATTCTATAGATGACGCTATTTATTATTCATTGGAAATAGGATTTCCCATTATTATCAGATCCGCTTATACACTGGGAGGTTTAGGAAGTGGATTAGCAAACAGTGTTAATGATTTGAAAAGAATAGTAGGAAAAGCTTTTTCTTATTCTTCTCAAGTGATTGTAGAAGAATATTTAGAAGGGTGGAAAGAGATTGAATATGAAATAGTTAGAGATAAATACGACAATTGTATTTCTGTATGTAATATGGAAAATTTTGATCCTATAGGTATTCATACAGGAGAAAGCATAGTAGTAGCCCCTTCACAAACTTTAACAAATTATGAATATTATAACTTAAGAAAATTAGCTATACATATAGCTAGAACTTTTAATATAGTTGGAGAATGCAATGTTCAATTTGCATTAGACTCTAAATCTGAAGATTATCGTGTAATAGAAGTTAACGCTCGTCTTTCTCGTTCAAGCGCTCTTGCTTCTAAGGCTACTGGTTATCCATTAGCTTTTGTAGCGGCAAAATTATCCGTAGGATATGGATTACATGAATTAAAAAATTATGTTACTAAAAACACTTCTGCTTTTTTTGAACCTGCGTTAGATTATGTTGTTTGTAAAATTCCAAGATGGGATCTAAATAAATTTTATGGAGTTTCCAATAGAATTGGAAGTAGTATGAAAAGTGTTGGTGAAGTAATGTCTATTGGAGGCTCTTTTGAAGAAGCCTTACAGAAAGGAATTCGTATGTTAGATATAGGTAAACAAGGATTCATAAATGTAAATAAAAAAAAACTTGAATCAAAAGAATTATTGAAAGAGTATCTAAGAAAACCTACAGATCAAAGAATTTTCTTTTTAGAGGAAGCTTTAGAAGAAGGTTTTTCTATTAAAGAAATACATGATTTAACAAAAATAGATCCATGGTTTCTGTCTCAACTTGAGAATATATTCCAAACAAAAAAAGAAATAGATTCTTTTAATAATTGGATAGATTTACCAAAAGAGTTATTACTAAAAGCAAAAAAAGAAGGTTTTTCTGATATGCAAATAGCTAATCTATTTTTTAAGAGAAAAGAGAATAATATAATGAATATTTATGATTTAGAGAAAAAAATTAGAACATATAGAAAAGAAAAAAATATAGTTCCTTATGTAAGACAAATTGATACTTTAGCTTCTGAATATCCAGCATGTACAAATTATTTGTATTTAACATATCATTCTATTCAACATGATATTATTTATGAAATAGATGAGAAATCTGTAATAACATTGGGATCTGGCGTTTATAGAATAGGAAGTAGCGTTGAGTTTGATTGGTGTTGTGTAAATACTTTGAACACTATAAAGAAAGAATCTTACAGATCAATAATGATTAATTATAATCCGGAAACAGTAAGTACAGATTTTGACATTTGTGATAGATTATATTTTGAAGAATTAACCTTGGAACGTGTATTAGATATTATAGAATTAGAAACTCCGAAAGGAACAATTGTATCTATGGGAGGACAAATTCCTAATAATTTAGTTTTAAAACTTTATGAGAATAAAGTAAAAATTTTAGGAACATCTCCTATATCCATAGATAAAGTAGAAAATAGATATAAATTTTCTAATGTGATGGACTCTTTGGGTATCGAACAACCTAGGTGGAAAGAATTATCGGATGTAGACACAATTTTACAGTTTGTAAAAGAAGTTGATTTTCCTATTTTAGTTAGACCTTCTTATGTACTTTCAGGTGCAGATATGAATGTTATTTCTAATCAAGAAGAACTGAAACATTATCTTCATAAAAATAAAGAATCAGTTTCTTCCGAACATCCATTGGTTATTACAGAATTTATAAGAAATGCTAAAGAAGTTGAATTAGACGCAGTTTCTCAAGATGGAAAAATATTATATTATGCTATATCAGAACATGTAGAATTTGCAGGAGTACACTCCGGAGATGCAACATTGGTATATCCTCCACATAATATTTATTTATCTACATTGAAGGAAATACTTTCTATTTCTAAAAAAATATCAAATTATTTTAACATATCAGGCCCTTTTAATATTCAATTTCTATCTAAGGAGAATAAAGTAAAAGTTATTGAATGTAATTTAAGAGCATCTAGAAGTTTTCCTTTTGTATCTAAAGTTTCTAACTTCAACATGATTGATTTAGCAACTCAAGTTCTTCTTGGAAAAAAGAAAGAAAAAACTGAACCTAATTTTTTTACCAAAAATTTTCTAGGAATAAAAGCTTCTCAATTTTCTTTCTCTCGTTTACAAGATGCAGACCCAATTTTAGGTGTAGATATGGCTTCTACAGGAGAAGTAGGATGTTTAGGAAATACTTTCGATGAAGCTCTTTTAAAATCTATGATTTCTGTTGGTTATACGATACCTAAGAAAAATATTTTGATATCTGGTGGTCCAATTGATTCTAAGTTAGATCTTTTAGAAGAAATAAAACTTTTACATCATAAAGGATATGTATTATTTGCTACAGCAGGAACTAATAGTTTTTTATCAGATAATAGCATTCCATCTATCAAAGTTCATTGGCCTAATGTTAAAAAATATTCAAATGTTATTGAATTGATTAAGAATAAAAAATTAGATCTTATTATCAATATACCAAAAAATTTAAGTAGATCAGAATTAGATAATGATTATTCAATAAGACGTTATGCAGTAGATTTTAATATTCCTCTATTGACTAATACACGTTTAGCAAAGGCTTTTATACAAGCTTTTTGTTCTTTATCTATAGAACAACTGCTTATAAAATCTTGGGATGAATATAAATAAATGAATGATAAATAAAACTTATGAAGAAATTTTTTAGTGTGGAAGATGTTGTTAACGTATATGATCTTATTAAAGAAGCTATTTATTTGAAAAATAATCCATATAATTTTAAATATAAAAATAAAACAATAGGATTAGTTTTTTTTAATCCATCTTTACGGACAAGAATAAGTTGTCAAAAAGCTGCTTTTAATTTAGGATGTCATACTTGGATTTTAGATATTGATAAAGATTCTTGGAAAATTGAAATGAGTGATGGAGGAATCATGAAAACAACACAAGAACATCTTAAAGAAGCTATTTCTGTTATGAGTATGTATTGCGATATCCTTGCAGTAAGAACTTTTCCTAATCTTGTAAACAGAGATTATGATTATAATGAAGTTATTTTTAAAAAAATATTAAATTATTCTAGGGTCCCGGTAGTAAATATGGAAAGTGCGACTTTACATCCTTTACAATCTTTAGCCGATATCATCACCATTGCAGAATTAACATCTTTTTTTAAAAAAACATGTAAAGTAGTTTTAAGTTGGGCTCCACATGTAAAACCATTACCTCATTCTGTAGCAAATTCTTTTTCTCAATGGATATCAAAAATAAAAGAGGTTAATTTCATTATTACGTGTCCAGAAGGATACAATCTATCTAATAAATTTTCTGATGGAATTGGAGTTCGCACTATACATAACCAAAACAAAGCATTTGAAAATGCAGATTTTATTTATGCAAAAAATTGGAGTAGCTACTCAAATTACGGAAAAATTATATGTAACGGAAATGATTGGATGATTACTAAAAAAAAGATGAAAATAACTAATAAAGCAAAATTTATGCATTGTTTGCCTGTAAGAAGAAATGTGGTAGTAGAAGATTCTGTTTTAGATAGTAAGTCTTCTATTGTATTAGAACAATCTAAAAATAGAATTTTTTCTTCTCAAATAATTTTTAAAAAAATTATAGAATCTTTATCATGAAAATTCATGTAGTGAAAATTGGAGGACATCTAATTAATAATGAAAAACTTCTTAATTATTCTTTAGAAAGTTTTTGTAACCTTATAGGGGATAAGATCCTTATCCATGGAGGAGGAGAAAAGGCGGATTCTATTTCTGAGAAGATGGGTGTACCAAAAAGAATTGTAGAAGGTAGAAGAATTACAAATAAAGATACTTTGGATATTGTTGTTATGACTTATGCTGGTATTATAAATAAAAATATAGTAGCTAAACTACAATCTTATCAATGTAATGCTTTAGGTTTTAGTGGAGCTGATGGAAACTGCATTAAATCCTCAACAAGAAAGGATAATAATATTGATTATGGATATGTTGGAGATATAACAGATAAAAGTATCAATACAGATCTAATAAGATTTTTATTAAAAATAGACATAATTCCTGTATTATGTTCCATTACACATGATGGAAGAGGTACACTTTTGAATACTAATGCAGATACCATAGCAGCTTATATAGCTATTTCCTTATCAAAATATTATCAAGTAGAACTACATTTTTGTTTTGAAAAAAAAGGTGTTTTACGAAATATCAAAGATTCAGAATCTTTTTATAGAAAAATAAATTTTTCTTTATTTCAAAAAATAAAAAAGGATCATACTATGATTAATCATGGAATGATTCCAAAATTAGAAAATGCATTTCTTGCATTAAAAAATGGAGTGACTAAAGTAAATATAGGGCATCCTTTCCATCTATTAAGTAATAATGATCTTAATAAGACTGTTTTATGTCTGTAATCGAATTAAAAATTTTAAAAAAAGAAGCAATACAACTTCTAAAAAAATTAATTAATATACCTTCTATATCTAAAAAAGAAAATAAAGTATCTCTTTTAATAGAAGAGTATCTTAAAAAATATGGATTTCGTATAAATAGGAAATTTAATAATATATGGGTAGAGAACAGAAATTTTTCAAAAAAAGAAAACATAAAAACTATATTATTGAATTCTCACCACGATACAGTCAAACCTGGAAAAAACTGGAAAACCAATCCTTTTCAGGCGATAGAACAAGGAGATAAAATTATTGGACTAGGAAGTAATGACGCTGGAGGATCTGTCGTTTCATTAATATCTACTTTTATTTATTTAAGCAGATTATCTGAATTACCTTATAAATTAATGCTTTCAATTACTGCTGAGGAAGAAATTTCAGGATCTTTTGGTATAAGATCAATTTTATCTGAGTTAGGATCTATTGATTTAGGAATTGTAGGAGAACCAACAAAAATGCAATTAGCTATTGCGGAAAAAGGATTGATAGTTTTGGATTGTATAGCAGAAGGTAAGACTGGACATTCTGCAAGAGATATAGGAATCAATGCTATTTATATAGCAACAAGAGATATAGAGTGTTTAAAAAATTTATCCTTTGATAGAAAATCCGAGTTATTAGGTTATACTACTTTAAATGTAACTCAAATAGAAGGGGGAATACAACATAATGTAATTCCTGATTCTTGTTCTTTTGTTATAGATATTAGGACTAATGAATTGTATCGTAATGATGAATTAATTCAATTGATACAAAATAATATTTTTTCCAAAGTAAAACCTCGTTCTTCGCATTTTAATTATTCTTTTATAAATCCTAAACATCCTATTATATTGAGATCTAAATTATTAGGAATAAAAACTTATGGCTCTCCTACTTTATCTGATCAAAGTATTATGCCTTTTCCCACCATTAAAATTGGTGTGGGAGATAGTATGCGATCTCACACACCTAATGAATATATTTATTGTTCAGAAATAATAGAAGGAATAGACACTTACATTTTTTTATTGAAAGATTTTAAATTTTGAAATTAAAACAAAAAAGGTAAATTTGTGGTGTTCTTAAAATGAAAAGAAAAAGAATATGTTACAAGAAATAAACGATGAAACCTTTGATAAAGTGATTTCAGAGTCTGATAAACCTGTTTTAATAGATTTTTGGGCTCCATGGTGTGCTCCATGTAGAGCATTATCTGTTATATTGGAAGAAATATCTAAAGAATTTCAAAATAAAGTTTCGGTATTTAAATTGAATGTGGATAATAATCCAAAGATTTCTTCTAAATATGGAATACGTAGTATTCCTACCATGATTTTTTTTAAAGATGGAGAAAAACAAGATATCCATATTGGGATTTCCTCTAAAGAGGAAATTATAAAAAAATTAACTGCTTTAGTTTAAAAAATAGGTCTGGTAGTTCAGTTGGTTAGAATACATGCCTGTCACGCATGGGGTCGCGGGTTCAAATCCCGTCCAGACCGCATTCATTATTTTTTATTACCACTTTTTTCTTTATCTTTTATAAGATCTTCTATAGATATCATTTTCATATGAAACTTTTTGGCGATTTGTATTAATTCTGGAATACGAGCCATAGATCCGTTTTTGTTAAGTATTTCTACTAATACTCCTCCAGGTTTGCATCCTGCCATTTTAGTAATTTCGATAGCAGCTTCTGTGTGGCCAGGCCTTTCTAAAACTCCTCCTTTTTTTGCACGAAGAGGGAAAATATGACCAGGTTTATTAAATACTTCTGGTTTTACCTCATGAACTAATGCAAAAATAGTTTTTGCTCTATCTGATACTGAAATTCCCGTACTAACTCCATTTCCTCTTAAATCTACAGATACTGTAAAAGCAGTTTTTCTAGGATCTGTATTATTTTTTACCATCATTTGAAGTTCTAATTGATCGCATTTTTCTTCTGTTAAAGAAACACAAACTAATCCTCTTCCATGAGTTATTAGAAAATTCACAATTTTAGGAGTTATTTTTTCAGCAGAAACTACAAAATCTCCTTCATTTTCACGATTCTTATCGTCTACTACAATAATAATTTTTCCATCTCTTACATCTTGTATGGCTTCATCAATTCCATCTAAATGTTTCACCATATTTTTCTAATATTTATAAAAAAAATCATCCATTACAGTTTTATAAGTAATCCATATACTTATTGGTAAAAATAATAAATTTGGAATCCATGCCCCCATCCATGCGCTTATTTTACATTTTTCTGCCATATTCTGAGTTATCGTAAGTAAAACATAATAAATAATAAATATAATTATAGCTATAATAGTTGGATAACCTATTCCTCCTTTTCTAAAAATAGAACCTATTGGCGCACCTATAAGAAACATTATAATACATGTTACTGAAAATGTAAATTTTTTCTGTAATTCTAATTGATGTTTAGCTAAATATGTTTTGTTGAAATAGTTTTTTTTTAATTTCAAAATATTAATTTTTTCTATTAGTTCCTTTGTATTAAGTATTTGAAAATTATCACGTAATCTTATATTAGAGATATTTTTTGAGGTAATTTTAAATTTTTGTATTAAAGTATCAAAATTTATAATTTTATAGGACGGTTTTTCTTGAAGTTCATTTGAATTTTCAGTATAAAAAATACCATTATTCAATTTTAATTGAAATAAATTATCCTCTTTATTTATTATAATTCCTTTTTTAGAAAAAATTGTATTTACCAGGTAATTTTTTCCATAGAAAAAAATGAATACATTATACATATTATTTTTTTTATCTTTCTTATCTATTTTTATGAAAAAGTCTGGGAATAAGTTAACAAAAGCTCCTTCTTTTAATTTATAATTAGAATTAGATAATGCTATTTTATAGCCTAGTTTCATCGCTTCTATTTTTGCTTTTGGTACAACAAAATCAGAAAAAAAATATAATCCCACAGATAAAAAAAAAGTTAAAAATAAAATGGGTTTCATAATCCGAAAAATAGAAATTCCAGAAGATTTAATTATTATAAGTTCTTGATTTTCAGAAAATTCACCAAAAGTAATAATAGAAGATAATAATATAGTTATAGGAATTGCTAATGGAATAATAGTAATTCCGAAGTAGAATATAAATTTTAATATTATCAATATATCAATGTTTTTTCCTGTTAATTCATCTATTTTGCTCCAAAAAAATTGAATCATGAAAACGATAAATATTGTAGAAAAGATAAATAGGAAAGGAATTATAAATAAACGAATTATATATATATCTATTTTTTTAAGCATCTAAATCTGGTTCAGGAAGTAAAAAAAATTCGTTTTCATCATTTATATTATAGAATTTTATTAATTTTTGAATATCTGATAATTCTATAAATGGACATTGTAATCGTATTAATTCATTTTTATTAGAAAATAATAGATCTCCATTGCCTATCAAATTCTCAGCACCTGTACAATCTAGAATGATTCTAGAATCTATTTTAGAACTAACTCTAAAAGAAATTCTTGCAGGAAAGTTAGCTTTTATTAATCCAGTAATTACATCTACTGATGGACGTTGTGTTGATACAATCAAATGAATACCTACAGCACGAGAAAGTTGAGCTAAACGTATTATATATGTTTCTATTTCTTTCTTTTTAAAAGAAATACTAAAATCTGCGAATTCATCAATAATGACTATTATATAAGGAAAATCATATTTTTTTTTGCATTTAAATTTTAAATGATATTCTCTAATATTTCTCACTTTATTTTTTTCCAAGATGTCATATCTTTTATCCATTTCTTTACATAAAGAATTTAGTGTATTTTTTGCCTCATATAAATTTGTAATTACCGGTTGTTTACACTTAGGAAGTGTAGCAAAGTAAGATTTTGATATATTTTTATATATAGATAATTCCACTTTTTTTGGATCAATTAAAATAAATTTTATATCTTTTGATTTCTTTTTATACAACAAAAAAATAATAATAGCATTTAAACCTACTGATTTACCTTGTCCAGTAGATCCTGCTATAAGTAAATGTGGCATTTTAGCTAGATCTAAAACAAAAATTTCATTGAAAACTGTTTTTCCTAAGGATATAGGTAGTTCCATTTCATTGCTTTTTTTATCACTTTCCTCTGAAAAAAGGACATCTTCGATATATACAGGATAACGTTTATGATTAGGAATTTCTATTCCTATGGTTCCTTTTGCTGGAATTGGAGCTATAATTCTTATAGATAGAGCGGATAAATTTAATGCAATTTCATTTTCTAAATTTTTTATTTTTGAAATTCTTGTTCCTATATGAGGAAAAATTTCGTATAGAGTAATAGTAGGACCTATATTAGCTTTTATTTTATCTATTTTTAAATTATGATGGTCAAGTATTTTTACTATCTTTTTTTTATTATTTTCAATATTTTTTCTTATTTCTGATATGATATTATCTATGTCGTGGTGGTTCTTCCTTATAAAACTATTTCTAAGACTAAGAATAGAAGGTATTATCGTTTTATTTTCTTTTTTTTTTCTGAGGGGGACGTTATTTATTCTATTTGAGATTAAAAAATTTTTAAACATTATAACTTTTTTCAGTACTTCTTTTAAGAATTGTATTTTTTTTTTATTGTTATTTTTCTTATACGAAGAAAAATTATATAAAAACTTATACTAATTACGATTAGTATAAATAATCCAATTTTTCCAAATAAATTAATCAAAAAGTTTCCTATTTCAAATCCAAATATTCCGCTGAATATTCCTTTGTAGTTTTTATCTGGTAAAATTAGATGACAAGTGATTGGAATCCATATACTAAAAAATATAAACTTATATATTATTGATTTATAAAAATTATCTAATATGTTTTTTTTTGAAAAAAGTATTTTTAGTCCTGTAAAAAATAATAGTACAGGGATAAAAAGAGCACTAATTCCTATTCCACAATGAATAAAGTAGTGAGATACAATAGCTCCAATTTTTCCTAGTAAATTTTCCGCTATTATTTCTTTATCAAAAATTATTAATTGACTTTGGTCTTTTTTCCAATAGAAAAGGAAAGATGAAAAACTAAGAAATAGGAAAATACTTCCCCCTAATAAAAAAAGGCCAAAAATAGTTACAGTGATTTTATTTTCATTTTTTATGATATAATTTTTTTTTGGAATATTTTTATGCATATAACTCTTTTATAAAGAATTTTTTAAAAAATTGTAAATATTCTATATAAAGAAATTTAATCTTTTTTTGATTCAATTATTTGTTTTTTTTTGCAAAAAGTTTTTTATAAAGAAAAATTTATTATCTTTTTATTATCTTATATATAACATAGATTAGTTTAGATTATGAATATTAAAAAAATGAAAAAAACAAAAGTCTTATTATTACTAGTGGGATTATTTTATTGTTATGCAATAACAACAGAAGCAGCAGCTATAGAAAAAACAGGATATACAGAAACGGAAACAATAACGAAGAATAAAGGAATGAAAATGANCAGGAACAACAGGAGCAGGAACAACAGGAGCAGGAACAACAGGAGCAGGAACAACAGGAGCAAGAACAACAGGAGCAGGAACAACAGGAGCAGGAACAACAGGAGCAGGAACAACAGGAGCAGGAACAACAGGAGCAGGAACAACAGGAGCAGGAACAACAGGAGCAGGAGCAACAGGAGCAGGAACAACAGTAGCAGGAGCAACAGGAGCAGGAACAACAGTAGCAGGAGCAACAAATAAAAAAGAAGATAGATCTCATCTAAATATGTTTATAGATTTATCAAGTAGTCTTAATTCTACAGTTAAAAAAGAAATTTTTGAAGGTTCTAATTTTTCTGAAGACTATTTAAATTTGGAAATAGAAGGAAAAACTAATGACAAAATAAGTTATCGTTTTTCAAAAAAACTGAACAATAATAAAAATTCAGTAAATTATAAAATAGTGGATTTAGCCTACTTAAAATATAAGTGGAATGATGATCTTCATTTTTTGATAGGAAAACAACCTATTGCTTTTGGAAGTATGGAATATGCAAGTAGTTCTTATGATAAAACATTTCGTTATTCTAACGTATTATATAATAAAAATGTAGAGAACCCCGTTGGTTTTAATTTGATTTATCATCCTATAAAAAATCAAGAATTACAATTACAAATTGTAAATAGCAATAGTAATACAAAAGAAAAAGAATATGATAATAAAAAATGGACCCATCCCATGGGAGGAACTTTGAATTTGAATTGTAGTTTTTTCAATAAAATGATACAAAGCAGATGTTCTTATTCTATTTTTCAAGAAAATGAAAAGAATAATTTTTGGAAGTTATTAGCAATAGGAGGAAAATTAGATTTTAAACCTATATCTATGGAAGCGGATTATATATTAAGTGATGAAGATGTGGAAAAAAACGGTAGTATAACAAAAATTATACAATCAATGAAAATTAATAATAATAATCATTCTCCATCTATTAAATATGGAACTTATTTAGTAAAATTTAAATATAATTTTCTACCAAGATGGTGTTTAATTGCTAAAGGGGAATATGAAACAGGTACTTCTAAAAGAGAATTTAGTGATTTATTCGTAAAAAATCAACTATTTAAAAGGTTATATACTTATTATGGAGGGGTAGAATTTTTTCCTGTAAAAAATAATGAAGATATTAGTTTACATCTTGTTTATAAAAATCAAAGAATAAATTATAATTTAGATAAAATAAAAAAAGAGAATAAGAATAATCATTTTATGATTTTAGGATTTAGTTATCGTGTTAAGATTATTTAAGACAATTAATTAAAAAATATCGAGAGTTATCTCGGTATTTTTTTTTATTTTTTATGAATATGATAAAAATAGGACTTTATTTTGGATCATTTAATCCTATCCATTTAGGACATACAATTATTGCTAATCATACAAAAGAATTTTTAGATATAGATTATGTTTGGTTTATTGTATCTCCACAAAATCCATTAAAAAAAAAAATATTTTGAATTATGAACATAGAATAAAAATGGTTGAAATTGCAGTTTCTGATTATGAGAATATCAGAGTTTTGGATATTGAACATGGAAATTATCCATCTTATACTATTCATACACTTAATAACATAGAAAAAAAATATACAGGATATAAATTTTTCATTATATTAGGAGTAGATACTTATTCTTCAATAAAAAAATGGAAAGATTATAAAATAATAATAAGAAAATATGATATGATAGTATACCCTAGGATTGGATGTTTTGATCATCCTATTTTTAATATAGAAAAAATAGCTTTTTTGAAAGCTCCAATTATTGAAATATCTTCTTCTTTTATTAGAAATAATATTCAAAAAGGAAAAAATATGAAATATTTACTTTATATAAAAGTATGGAATTACATTAATAAATATAATTTATATAGATAAAAATAAATGTAGTGATTATTGTTTTGTTTTATATATAAAATATTGATAAGCTATTTTTAATAATTTTTTAAATTCAAGCTCAAAAAATATTTCTTCTATTGAATTCCATTTTGGTTTTTTTATATAGAATTTTTCATCTTGAAAAGACAAAACTGGAATAGTTGTTACTATTGTAATCAATTTTTTATATAATAATCCTAAATGTTTATTATTTTCAATGTTTTTTTGCAAATTACCTTTTAATTCATGAGTTGAATCAAATAATTTTTCAATACTACCATATTTTTTTATGAACTTTGTAGCAGTTATTTTTCCAATTCCTGGAAGTCCTGGAATATTATCTGAATAATCTCCCATCATACTCCATAAATCTATAACTTGTTTTGGAGAGGAAACTTCAAATCTTTCTATGATTTCTTTTATTCCTAATATTTTTTTAGGATGACCTTTAAAAGGTGGAATATAAATTTTAATGTTCTTTGTTACCAATTGATAAAAATCTTTATCTAAAGTCATTATATATATGATGTATCCTTTATTTTCTGCCATATTTGCTATCGTTCCGATAATATCATCTGCTTCATATCCTTTTATAGCATGTATAAAATGAATTCTAAAGGTTTTTAAAATATTTATAATATGAGGAATAGCTATATTAATAGCTTCTGGAGTTACTTTTCTATGTGATTTATATTTATTATATTCTTTTTTTCTAAAAGTTTTTTGATTGGTATCAAAAACAATTGCCATGTAAGATGGTTTTTCATTATTTAACGTATTTATTAATAAGGATATAAAATTCATTATAGGAGAAGTATCTAATCCTTTTGATGTAAATAGAGGATTTTTTTTATAAGCATAATAACTTTGATAGATAAAAGGAAATGCATCTATTAAAAATAATTTTTTGTTATTCATATATCAATTTTTATTATTTATTATAAATTAACAATTTAGTTAGTACAGTAACAACAATAATGATAAAATCAAATAAATATACAGTAACAGCTGCATTACCATATGCTAATGGACCTATTCATATTGGACACTTAGCAGGAGTTTATTTACCTGCAGATGTTTTTGTTCGTTTTCTTAGGAGAAATAACGTAGATGTTGTTTTTATATGTGGTTCTGACGAACATGGAGTTCCTATAGCTATACAAGCTAAAAAAGAAAATAAAGAACCTGAAGAAATAGTAAATAAATATCATTACATGATAAAAAATTGTTTTATTAATTTTGGGATACAATTTGATAATTATTCAAGAACATCTACAAAAATTCATTATGAAATATCTACTTCTTTTTTTCAAAGATTTTATGAGGAAAAAAAAATTTTTGAAAAAGAGTCTAAACAATATTTTGATGAAAAAGAAAAGCAATTTTTAGCTGATAGATATATTTGTGGAATATGTCCATACTGTAAAAAAAATGATGCTTATGGAGATCAATGCGAAAATTGTGGAAATTTTTTAAATCCAGAGGATTTAATTCATCCAAAATCTACTATAAGTGGAAGTATTCCAATTTTTGAGAAAACTAAACATTGGTATTTTCCTTTAAATGAGTACCAAGAATTTTTGGAAAAATGGATTTTAATTCAACACAAAAAAGATTGGAAAATAAATGTGTATGGTCAAGCAAAATCTTGGTTAAATCAAGGATTAAAACCTCGTCCTATAACAAGAGATTTAAATTGGGGAATTCCTATACCAATAGATGGATATAAAGGTAAAGTGATGTATGTATGGTTTGAAGCACCTATAGGATATATTTCTTCTACTATAGAATGGTCTAAAAGGAAAAAAATAGATTGGAAGCCTTACTGGAAAGATGAAAATACAAAATTAATTCAGTTTATAGGAAAAGATAACATCGTATTCCACTGCATTATTTTTCCAGTTATACTCAAGGCTTATAATAGTGGATATATTCTTCCAGATCAAATATTTGCCAATGAATTTCTAAATCTAGAAAATAAAAAAATTTCTACTTCTAAAAATTGGGCTGTTTGGGTTCATGAATATTTAGAAGATTTTCCAAATCAACAGGATGCACTTCGTTATATTCTTATAGCAAATATGCCAGACAAAAAAGATAATAATTTTAATTGGAAAGATTTTCAAAGAAGAAATAATAACGAATTAGTTTCCATATTAGGAAATTTCATAAATAGAACTATGACTTTGGTTAAAAAATATAATTATGGAATAGTTCCTTATCCTTCAAATTTTACAAAAAAAGATGAAAAAATATTGGAAAGTATTAAAAATTATCCAAATAATATAGGATTTTTAATAGAATCCTATAATTTTAGAGAAGCTTTAACTCGTTTTATGGATTTAGCTAGAGTAGGAAATAAGTATTTAACAGAAGAAGAACCTTGGAAAAAAAATAAGGAAAAAAAACGTTTAGATACTATTCTTTATATATCCTTGCAAATTGTTGGTATTTTAGCTCAATTATCTGAACCATTTTTACCACATACAGCAAAAAAATTGTTGGATATGCTTCGTTTAAAACCTTGTTTTTGGAGTAATATAAAAAATATAGAAAAAATGTTACCACCAGGACATTTGTTGGGGAGATCTTCGTTATTATTTAAGGTAATTACTAATGAAAAAATTGAAAAACAACTTATTAAGTTAGGTAAAGTTAAAAAATTCTAATTAAATTATAATATTATATGCGGAGAGAGAGGGATTCGAACCCCCGGAGGTATTAAACCTCAACGGTTTTCAAGACCGCCGCAATTAGCCACTCTGCCATCTCTCCAATTATATTTGAATTTCAATTATATTTCTAAGAAGATCTTGCATAGTTTCTCTTTTTCTTATCAGAAAATCTTTTCCATTGAGAATCATCACTTCGGAAGGTCTGTAACGAGAATTATAATTAGAAGACATAGAAAAACAATAAGCCCCTGCGTTTTTAATACACAAAATGTCACCTTCACGGATTTCTGCAATTTTTCTATTGAAACCAAAAGTATCTGATTCGCAGATATATCCTACAACTGTGTAAAAACGATGACGTCCATTAGGATTAGAAATATTTTCAATACAGTGATAAGCATCATAAAACATAGGACGAAGAAAATGATTGAATCCTGAATCAACTCCAGCAAACACAGTAGAAGTCGTATGTTTTATTACATTTACATTAACTAAAAAATATCCTGATTCGCTTACTAAAAATTTTCCAGGTTCAAATATTAAAGAAACTTTACTTCCGTAATCTTTACAAAAGGATTGAAATTTTTCTGTAATAAAATTGCTTAAAGAAATAAGATCCGTTTTTATATCATTTTTTTTATATGGAACTTTAAATCCGCTACCAAAATCAATATAGTCAATGTCTGGAAAATCCATAGCTATCTTAAATAAGATATTTGCTCCTTCTAAAAAAGATTTTATATCAGATATATCTGATCCTGTATGCATATGTATTCCTTCTATTTTGAGTCCTGTATTATTTAATATTCTTTTCATATGAGGGATTTGATAATGAGATATTCCAAATTTTGAATCAATATGCCCAACGGAAATTTTTGAATTTCCTCCTGCCATAATATGCGGATTGATTCTAATTCCTACAGAATAGTCAGAAATATCTTCTCCAAACTGTTCTAAAATAGATAAATTATCCAAGTTAATTCGTACTCCAAAATCTACTGCTTTTTTTATTTCTTTAATAGAAACACAATTAGGTGTAAATATAATTTTTTTTGGATGAAAACCGGCTTTTAACCCCAATTCTACTTCTTGAATAGAGACAGTATCTAATCCACTTCCTAGTTTTTGTAAAAATTTTAATATGTTAAGATTCGTATTTGCTTTACAAGCATAATTAATGATTAAATTTTTTATACAGCTAAAAGCATTTTTCATCTTTATATATTGTTTCTTTATTTGATAAGAATCATATATATAAAGGGGTGTTCCATATTTATTGGAAAGTTGTATTAATTGTTCTCTATAAACTGGACGACTAATCTTTTCTAATTCTTTCATTTTATCAAAAATTCAATTCATTCATTATGAATTATGATTAGAGAATAAATAGACAGACTTCTCTATTTTTATTATTCTATTATACTTACTCTATTCTCTATTTTCTTAGAGAAGAGATAAATGAATAACATCATTCATGTCTCTAACATAATCAAAAGTTAATCCTATTAAATGTTCTTGCTTAATTTCTTCTACATCTTTTTTATTATCTTTAGAAAGAATAATTTCTTTAATATTAGCTCTTTTAGCTGCTAAAATTTTTTCTTTTATTCCTCCTACAGGAAGAACTTTCCCTCTTAAAGTTATTTCTCCAGTCATAGCTATATTAGGTTTAAGTTTTCTTTTAGTATAACTTGATACTAGAGAAGTTAACATCGTTATTCCTGCAGATGGTCCATCTTTAGGAACTGCACCTTCAGGTACATGTACATGTACATTTTTTTCTTCGAACATTTTAGGATCGATATTAAATTCTTTGTAATGGGATTTGATATACTGTAAAGCAATTGTAGCTGATTCCTTCATAATTTCCCCCAAATTTCCAGTAATACTTAAATTTCCTTTTCCATTAGATAAACTAGATTCTATATATAAAATATCTCCACCAAAGTTAGTCCAAGCTAGACCGGTAACTACGCCTGGTACATTATTTTCTTCATAACGATCAGGATCATTTGGAACACCAAGAATGTTTTCTATTTTTTCTATGCTCAATTTTTTTACATATTTTTTATTCATAGCAATATGTTTAGCAACATAACGTGCTAATTTTGCAATATGTTTTTCTAAAGTTCTTAATCCTGACTCTCTAGTATAACTTTCAATTACTTTTTCTATTTGTTTGTTTCCAAGAATTAAATTGGATTTTTTTAATCCGTTATCCTTTAATTGTTTAGGAAGAATGTGTTTTTTTACAATTTGCGTTTTTTCTTCAACTGTATATCCATTCATTTCTATTATTTCCATTCTGTCTATTAGAGCAGGTTGTATATGAGAAAGTGAATTCGCTGTAGCTATAAATAACACTTTTGATAAATCGTAACCCATTTCTAAAAAATTATCATAAAATGATGTATTCTGTTCTGGGTCTAAAACTTCTAACATAGCAGAAGAAGGATCCCCATTTGCTCCTAAACTCATTTTATCGATTTCATCAATGACAAAAACAGGATTTGAAGTTCCTACTTTTCGTATAGATTGCAATAATCTTCCTGGCATAGCGCCAATATAAGTTCTTCTATGTCCACGTATTTCAGATTCATCATGTAACCCACCCAAAGAAATACGTACATATTTTCTTTTAAGTGCAGTAGCTATAGATCTACCTAAAGATGTCTTTCCTACGCCAGGAGGCCCGTAAAAACATAGAATAGGAGATCTCATATCTCCTCTCAATTTTAAAACAGCTAAATATTCTATAATACGTTCTTTTACTTTTTCTAATCCATAATGATCTCTATCTAATATTTTTTGAGCGTACTCTAAATCAAAACTATCTTTTGAATACCTACCCCAAGGGAGATCTATCATCAATTCTAGATAATTTCTCTGTACGGTATATTCTGGCATTTGAGGATTAGTTCTTTGCATTTTTAGTAGTTCTCTATCAAACTGTTTTTTTGCTTCTTTAGGCCACTTTTTTCTAGAAGCTTTAGCGCGCATTTCATCAATCTCTTTCTCATAAGAGATATCTCCTAATTCCTCTTGTATAGCTTTAATTTGTTGATGTAAAAAATATTCTCTTTGTTGTTGATCCATATCACTTCGAACACGAGATTGAATATCATTTTTTAATTTAATTTGTTGATGTTCAACGTTAAGAAAACGTAATGTTTCCATTGCTCTTTTTTTTAAATCATCATATTCCAGTAGTTTTTGTTTATCTCTGGTTGCTAAATTCATATTAGCTGCTACAAAGTTTATTAAAAAAGATGGACTTTCAATATTACGAATTGCTATACTTGCTTCCGATGGAATATTGGGATTATCCTGAATAATTTTTATAGCTATTTCCTTTATAGATTCTACTAAAGCAAGATATTCTTTATCCTTACAAGATGGCTTCTTTTCTTCTAAGGCAACAATTTCTGCTTTAAAATATGGATCATTTTGAATAAAACGATTTACTTTGAATCTTCTTTTTCCTTGAAGAATAACGGTTGTGTTTCCATCAGGCATTTTCAATAATTTTAATATTTTAGCAACAGTTCCGATAGAGTATAAATCTTTTTCACTTATATTTTCTATACCAGAATTTTTCTGTGTTAAAACTCCAACTGTTTTATCTAATCCATAAGCATCTTGTAACAGTTGTATTGATCCGCTTTTTCCCGCTATAATTGGAAAAACAATTCCAGAATACAAGACCATATTCCTTACTGTTAGAATACATAATTGTTTTGGAATATCGTCTTTAAGAAGCTGATCCTCTTCATCTTGACTCATTAAAGGAATAAATTCAGCTTCAGACTCGAATCCAGATTCGGTAAATATATTTTTTAGTAACATAAAAAAATAGATTTCTTAAATGACGCAAATGATGATTTAATTTATTTAATTCATCCTAATTCTATAGAATTAAATATACTTTTTTCTATATGAAAAACAAAACCCTTTATGTAAGGATGATTTCTCTTTTGGAAAGATTTGCAAAAAATGTTTATTCATGATTTTTAATCATGTATAAAAAAAGATCTTCTGTTAAAATTTTAATAGTATTTTTATTCATACTCTTTTCCAACTTAGAACCAAAATTTTTTCCAACTATTATAAAATTAACCTTATTATTTACAGTGTTATACACTCTACCTCCTAATGATTCTATGATGCTCTTTGCTTTATTTCTAGTCATAGAATCCATTTTTCCTGTAAATACAAAAGATTTTCCATCAAAAAAATAGAAATATTTTTTTTCTTTAGAAGATTTAAAATTTAAACCATATTTTATGAGCATATTAATCGTATGTTTATTTTCTTGAATTGAAAAATAAGTGATGATACTTTGTGAAATTTTTTTTCCTATACCTGGAATAGAAATTAAATTTTCATAACTAGCATTCATTAAAGAATGTATATCTGGAAAATTTTCTATTAATTTTTTTGAAACATCTTCTCCTACATGATGGATTCCTAAAGCGTGAAGAACTCTATGATAAGGTTTTTTTTTCGATTCTTCTATATTGTTTAATATGTTATCAGCTAATTTTTCTTTTATTCTATCTATTTGAAATAGATATTTTTTTTTCAATTTATATAAATCATATAGATTATATAAAAAACCCTTTTCGTATAATTTTTTTATTATTTTATTTCCAATATTTCGTATATTCATTGCTTTATCACTTACAAAGTGTATTATTTTTCTTATTCTTTTAGAAGGGCAATTTTTATTAATACAGTAGTATAATTCATTTATTTTTATTAAAGTATCATTACATGATGGACATTTTTTCAAGAAAAATATGGGAGAAGCCTTATTTGATCTTTTTTCAAAATTTATTTTTGTCATTTTTGGAATAATATCACCTCCTTTTTCCAAGAAAAGAGTATCTCCGTAATAAATTCCATTTTTTTTGATGAAGTTATTATTATAAAGCGTTACTCTTTTTACGATTGTTCCAGAAATTGATACAGGGGCAACATTAGCTACAGGAGTAATAATTCCTGTTCTTCCTACTTGAAAAGTAAGGTTTAATAATTTTGTTTCTGATGGTTTTTGTTTGAATTTATAAGCTATGGCCCAACGTGGATATTTGTTGGTATAACCTAAAACATATTGTTTTTGATATTCATTTACTTTTATAACTATTCCATCTGTTTGATAAGGTCTTTTTTTTCTATAAACTTCCCAAAAGTCTATAAAGTGGATAACATCGTCTACATTTTTACAAAAACGTGTTGTTTCTGGAGTCATAAAACCCCAATTATTAATAGCTTTTAAAGCTTCATATTGGGTATGGAAAGGTAAATTTTTTCCTGAAGCATTAAATGCTACACAATCTAATTCTCTTTTAGCTACTTCTTTGTAATCATGAATTTTAAGAGTCCCACTAGCAGTGTTTCTTGGATTATTATAAGGAGTTTTTCCTATTTTTATACGTCTTTCATTTATTTTTAATAAATTTTTTACAGATAAAAATATTTCACCACGTATTTCAAGGTACGAAGGATAGTTATTTTTTCCTATTAATTTTAATGGGATAGATTTTATCGTTTGTACATTTTTTGTGACATTTTCTCCTTTTTCTCCGTCTCCACGAGTAACTGCATGGGTTAAACTACCGTTTTGATAAATCAAACTTATAGAAACTCCATCATATTTTGGTTCACATACAAAGGATGTATTAAAATTTAT